>CAZAWN010000001.1:0-77056 GCA_964488825.1 uncultured Methyloversatilis sp.
CCGGTATAGCGGGAAGTTACGACTTTGGCGTCGTCAAGGTCATGGCAGGCTATGCTGACGGGGTCTTTGGTGGGAAACTTAAGGGGCCCAACGTTGGCTTCGTTGCCCCGGTGGCCGGTTTCAACGTTGGCATGCACTATGGAAAAAACACCAAAACCAAGGATGATGCGACCGAGTTCTTCATCAACCGCGAAATCTTCAAGAACACCTACGCCTATCTTGACTATGGTCATCTGGACAACAACAACGCGCCCTCCACCAAGGCCTATGCCTTGGGCGTGATCTACGTCTTCGAACTGCCCATCCTCAAGTAAGCGTTTTCCTGCGATGGAAAGCCCGCCGTAGTCAAGTACGGCGGGCTTTTTTCATTCAGCGGCGGCGTTGCAACACCAGATCGGCGCTGTAGAGCGCCAGCCCCGCCCAGATCGCGGCGAAGGCAAGCAGTCGTGCGAGACCCATCGTTTCGCCGTAGAAGAAGATGGCGACGAGAAAGCTCAACGAGGGCGCGGTGTATTGGAGAAAGCCCAGCGTTGCCAGCGGTAGCCGACGTGCGCCGATAGCAAACAGCAAGAGCGGGATGGCGGTCACCGGCCCGGTGGCGATCAGCAGCCAGGTCATCGAAACCTCGCTGCCGAAGTTTCCCTCGTTGCCAAGCCAGAGCAGATAGACCAGGGCGAAGGGCGCGGCGCAGGCGGTTTCGAGCAGCAGACCCCCGGCGGCATCGAGCGGCAATTGCTTGCGCAGCAGGCCGTAGCTGCCGAAGGTGGCGGCCAGCGCCAGCGATACCCAGGGCAGGCCGCCAATACGCCAGCCTTCGAGGGCGACGCCGAGGCAAGCACAACCGACCGCGATCCACTGCCGCCCGCGCAGGCGTTCGCCGAGCACCGCCACGCCGAGCAGGATGCTGACCAGCGGGGTAATGAAGTAGCCGAGGCTGGTTTCCAGGATACGGCCGGCGTTCACCGCCCAGACGAACACCAGCCAGTTGCTCATCACCAGGGCGGCGGCCAGGGCAGCGCGGGCGAGGATGCGCGGATCGCGCGCAGCCTGCCAAACCGCAGGCAGCCGGCCGGCGACAATCAACAGGGCAGCCACCAGGAGCAGCGACCAGACCACGCGGTGGGCAATGATTTCGATCGCCGGCACGCTGCCGAACTGTTTGAAGAAGATCGGCACCAGCCCCCAGAGCGTATACGCTCCCAGCGCCGCGGCAATGCCATCGCGTGCAGAATTTGCGGTCACCGCAATCCGGCGAAGGCCAGCACCTCGTCGAGGTAGTCTTCCCAGCGCGTGAAACTGTGATCCCCACCGGACAGCACGGTTTGCCTTGCGCCGGCATAGCGTGCCACGGCCTGACGGTAGTCGAGCGTTTCATCGCCTTCCTCGGCGAGCAGCCAGTAACGCGCCGGATCGGCGAGGCGCTGCACTGCGAGCGCGCGCATTTCAACGATGTGCTGACGGGTAAATTCGAAGGGTTCGCCCGAGTAAAGCCAAGTCTGCGGACCGAGATAGCGTTCGAGCTGAATGGCGGCCACCACCACGGGATTGATCAGCACGGCTTTCGCAGCGTACTTTTCGGCCAGCCAGGTGGCGTAGAAGCCGCCCAATGACGAGCCGACCAGTGTAAGTGCCGTCCCGCCAGCGCCGACTTCTTGCACGATCCCCTCCGCCAAGGCCATCGCCGCCGCCGGAGATTCTGGCAATTGGGGACAAGTCAACCGATCAGCCAGCCCGCGTTCAGCCATCCGCGCCGCGAGCGCTTGCACCTTGCGCGACTGCGGCCCGCTGGTGAAACCATGCAGGTAGAGGATCAATGGGCGGTCCAATTGACGAGCCCGAATTGCCAGGTGGCGATCACGACGATGCCAAAGACGATGCGATACCAGGCGAAGATGGTGAAGTCGTGCGTCGAGATATACCGCAGCAACCAGCGAACGCAAAGGAAGGCGGAGATGAACGCCGAGACGAAACCAACCACCCACATCCCCAGATCGTCCCAGCTCAGCAGATGCCGTTCCTTGATGAGCTGATAGATGGTAGCCGCGCCAATGGTCGGTACGGCGAGGAAGAACGAAAATTCAGTGGCGGCCTTGCGGCTCAGGCCAAAGAACAGGCCGCCGATGATCGTCGAACCCGAGCGCGAAGTGCCCGGAATCAACGCGCAGGCCTGCGCGAAACCCAGCTTGAGCGCATCCCAAGGCCCGATGTCGTCTACCTCGTGGATGCGCACCGTATGCTGGCGCTTCTCGGCCCAGAGGATGACGAAAGCACCGAGGATGAAGGCGATGGCGACTGGAATCGGAGCAAACAGGGTAGCCTTGATGGCCTTGCCGAACAGCAGGCCGAGCACCGCCAAGGGCATGAAGGCGATGGCCAGATTGACGACGAAGCGGCGCGCGACCGGATCACCCGGCAAACCAGCCAGCACCTTGCCGAAACGCTCGCGGTATTCCCACACCACGGCGAGGATCGCGCCGGACTGGATGACAATATCGAACAGTTTGGCGCGTTCGTCGTTAAAGCCGAGCAAATCTCCCGCTAGAATCAGATGGCCCGTACTGGAAATTGGCAGGAATTCGGTGAGGCCTTCGACAACGCCGAGAACTAACGCCTGAAACAGCGGGTACAGATCCATATCAATTCGATGTCATTGCGGGCCGGCGAGTCTAACATGCTGAAAAAAATCTCCGTCGAGCAGGTCACGCTTGGGATGCATATCCAGGAGTTCTGCGGCTCGTGGATGGATCACCCGTTCTGGCGCGAGAACTTCGTGCTCAAAGACCCCGAAGATCTGCGCCAGATTCGCGGCTGTGGCATCAAGGAACTCTGGATCGACGTCAAGAAGGGCTGCGATGTTGCCGGCGGCGCCACCAAGCAGGAAACCGAAGCCCAGGTCGATGCCGCGCTGGTCGAGATCGCCACCTCCAAGGAGCCACCACCACGCGTCTCGATGGCCGAGGAAGTCAAGCGCGCCGCCAAGATCTGCGCCAAAGGCAAGGAGTCGGTCGTCTCGATGTTCCAGGAAGCGCGCATGGGCAAGGCCATCGACCACGAAGCCGCCGGCGCGCTGGTCGAGGAAATTTCCGACTCGGTGATGCGCAACCCCGGCGCGCTGATCAGCCTGGCACGGCTCAAGACAGCTGACGACTACACCTACATGCACTCGGTGGCGGTCTGCGCCCTGATGGTGGCTCTGGCGGGCCAGCTCGGCCTCGACGAGAAGGCGACCCGCGCCGCCGGCATGGCCGGTCTGCTGCACGATCTCGGCAAGGCGCTGATGCCAATGGAGGTGCTCAACAAGCCCGGCAAGCTCACCGACGCCGAATTCGCCATCATCAAGAGCCACCCGGTCGAGGGCCACCGCCTGCTCGTCGAAGGCGGCGGCGCCGACACGGTGTCTCTCGATGTCTGTCTGCACCACCATGAGAAAGTTGACGGCAGCGGCTATCCCGACCACCTGAAAGACGAGGAAATCAGCCTGTTCGCCAAGATGGGCGCGGTCTGCGATGTGTACGACGCGATCACCTCGAACCGCCCCTACAAGGAAGGCTGGGACCCGGCCGAGTCGATTCGCAAGATGACTGAATGGGCCAAGGGTCATTTCGACCCGCGCATCTTTCAGGCCTTCGTCAAAAGCATCGGCATCTACCCCACCGGCTCGCTGGTCAAGCTCGCTTCCGGCCGACTCGGCGTGGTCATCGAACAGTCGCCGAAATCCCTGCTCGCGCCGCAGGTCAAGGTGTTCTTCTCAACCAAGTCGAAGACCTATATTCCGCCCGAGCTCATCGACCTGTCCAAAGGCGGCGCGGAAAAAATCGTCGGCCGCGAAGATGCCGTCACCTGGGGCATCAAGGACGTCAACCGCTTCTGGGTGCAAGCCTGAAATCGATCAGGCTTTCTTCTTCGTCGACGCTCGTTTGACCGCCGGTTTTCCCGACGCAGTTGGCGCCGCAGTTGCCGTCCCGCCAGCGCCGACTTTTGCGTCGGTTTTCGCCTTGGCCGGCTTGGCGGCCCGCTGTTCGAACTCGAAGCCAACCTTGCCGTCGGCGCCGCGCACCAGATAGGCGGAAAACTTCTTGCGCGTGCGGTTGGAGACGAAGCCTTTCAACAGCGAGGTCTTGCCGGTGTCCAACAGCTTCTGCATCTCGGCCTTGGCGATTTCCTGTTGCAGGATCACCTTGCCGGAACGGAAATCGCAGCTTTTTGCCGCGCCGGTGGATTTCTCGCACACGTAGGCCATCGGCTGTTCGAAGACGCGGGCCTGGCATTTCGGACACGCACCGAGCGCTTCCTGTCCGCTGAAATCGACTTCCTCGGCAGCGTCCTCGTCGTTGCCGAAATCGAAGCCCGGCGCATGGTTTTCGTCGAGCTTGATGACGGCCGCGAAGGCGCGCCCCATCTTGCTGCGGAAGCCCTGCAACGGCCCGATCTGCCGGTCGCGCAGCAGGGTATCCATTTCCTCCGGTTCCCACTGGCGACTGGCGACGACTTTCCACAGCTTGTAGTCGCAGCGGTCGCACTTGAAGTGGCGGTAGGTCTCGTGGATCGCGCCGCCACATTTGGGGCAGGGGGTGTTGAGCGTACCGAAGTCGACGTCGGCAAACTCGCCGGTCTTGATGCGCTCGACCATCTCCTGCGTCTGCTCGGTGATGTGCGTCATGAACTCCTCGCGCTTGAGGCGTCCATGCTCCATCTCGCGCAATTTCCATTCCCAGAGGCCGGTCAGTTCCGGCGAACGCATTTCGTCGACCTTGAGCTGCTCCAGCGCAAACAGAAGATTGAACGCCTTGGCCGTCGGTTGCAGTTCTCGGCCATTGCGATGCAGGTATTCTTCGGCGATCAAGCCCTCAATGGTCGCGGCGCGCGTCGCCGGGGTGCCGAGTCCGCGCTCCGACATCGCCTCGCGTAGTTCTTCGTCGTCCACGAACTTGCCCGCCCCTTCCATCGCCGACAGCAGCGTCGCTTCGTTGAAGCGCGGCGGCGGCTTGGTGGCATGGGCTTTCACTTCGACATCGTTGGCCCAGACCCGTTCGTTCTTTTGCAATAGCGGCAGGTTGGGGTTCTCGTCATCGGCTTGCGACTCCTTGCCATAGACGGTAAGCCAGCCGGGCGTGACCAAGACCTTGCCCTCGGTCTTGAACGGCTCTTTCTCGACCCGGGTTATACGCGTTGTGACGAGATATTCGGCGCTTGGATAGAAGATCGCGATGAAGCGCCTGACGACCAGGTCGTAGAGCTTTTGTTCGGGTTCTGACAAACTGCGTGGCGCGGCGCCCGTGGGGATGATGGCGAAGTGATCGCTTACCTTGGCGTTGTTGAAGATACGCTTGGTCGGATGCACCCAGCCGTTCTTCAGCACTGCGGCGGCGGCCGGATAGCCGCTTTCCGTCAGAGCCTGGAGCGTATCGCGGGCGGCCCCGAGCATGTCTTCGGGCAGGTAACGGCTGTCGGTACGCGGGTAGGTGAGCACCTTGTGACGCTCATACAGCGCCTGTGCCAGCGCCAGGGTATTGCGCGCCGAGAAGCCGAAGCGGCCGTTGGCCTCGCGCTGCAGGCTGGTCAAATCATAAAGCAGCGGGCAGGCTTCGGTCTTGGGCTTGGATTCCTCGCTGACCTCGCCGTGCTTGCCGAGACATTTCTGGCGCAGCGCCTCGGCGCGCGAAACCTCCCACAGCCGCTCGGCCCTGGCGTGATCGTCGTCGGATTTCTTGAATTTCTCGTCGAACCACTTGCCGCGATACGTGCCGGCGACCGCCTGGAATTCGGCCTCGACTTCCCAATAGTCGCGCGGCTGAAAGGCGCGGATGGTCTTCTCGCGCTCGACGAGGATTGCCAGCGTCGGCGTCTGCACGCGTCCGACAGTGGTTTTGTAGAAGCCGCCTTCTTGCGAGTTGAAGGCCGTCATGGCGCGCGTGCCGTTGATGCCGATCAGCCAGTCGGCCTCGGAACGGCAGCGGGCGGCGTCGGCCAGGGGCAGCATTTCCGCGTCGGTGCGCAACCGGGCGAAGCCGTCCTTGATCGCCTGTGCGGTCATCGACTGCAGCCACAGGCGACGGATCGGTTTCGCGGTCTTTTCGCTCAGCGCATGCTGCACCACGTAGCGGAAGATCAGTTCGCCCTCGCGCCCCGCGTCACAGGCGTTCACCAGGCCGGTGACATCCTTGCGCTTGATCAGGCGGGTGAGAAGCTTCAGCCGGTCGGCGGTCTTGTCGATCGGGTTGAGGGTGAAGCGAGGCGGGATCACCGGCAGGTGGGTGAAGGTCCACTTGCCGCGCTTGACCTCGTATTCCTCGGGCACGGCCAGTTCGAGCAGATGGCCGATGGCCGAGCTCAGGACATAGTGCTCGCTCTCGAAATAATCGCCCTCTCGGGTAAATCCGCCCAACGCCCGGGCAATGTCCTGGGCGACGGAAGGCTTCTCGGCAATGATCAGTTGTTTACTCATGGGGGGCGCATCATAAGCGCCCTTTTATCCGGCTGGCAAGTCGAACTAGTTCAGGCGCTGATATCGACCACCCGGCAACTGGGCAATCCGGCCGTCCAGTTCGAGCGGCAAGAGGCGCGCCAGCAGATCGTCCACGGCCAGCCCGGTACGCTCCGCCAGGGTATCGAGATCGCAGGGATCGCGACCCAGCGCCACCAGCACCGGATCGGTTTCCGCTTCCGGCACCGGCGCCATACTGGCCACCGTGGCGGGGTTGACGATCTTTTCCCAGCGCAGTTCTTCGAGGATGTCGCGCGCCGTCTCGACCAGCTTGGCGCCCTGCTTGATCAGTGCATGGCAGCCCTTGGATTGGGGTGAGTGGATCGAGCCAGGGATGGCGAACACCTCGCGCCCGGCTTCGGCGGACAGTCGGGCGGTGATCAGCGAACCGCTTTGCTGTGCGGCTTCGACCACCAGACAGCCGCGCGCCAGTCCGGCGATGATGCGGTTACGGCGGGGGAAATTGTTGGCGATGGGTGGCGTGCCCAGCGCGAACTCGCTGACGATCACGCCCTGCTCGGCAATTTCGCGGGCGAGAAACTCATTACGCGCCGGATAGATGCGATCGCATCCGGTACCGACCACCGCAATGGTCGCAGCGGTTTCGCCCAGCGCCCCGCGATGGGCCGCCGCATCGATGCCCGCGGCCAGGCCGCTGACGACGGTAAGTCCGGCGGCGGCAAGCGCCTGCGCGAAGGCGGCGGCGTTCGCTTCGCCCTGTTTGGTGGCATTGCGACTACCGACGATGGCGACGGCCGGCCGGTTCAGCAAAGCCACATTACCCTTGGCGTAGAGCAGCACGGGCGGGTCGGCGGCGCTCAGCAACGCTTGCGGATAGGCCGCATCGGCCAGCGTCAGGATATGGTTACCCGGCTGCGCGACCCACTCCAGCGCAGCGTCGATCTCCTTGCCGGCTGCGTGGCAGATAATCCGCTCGGCCAGCGCGTCGCCCATCACGCCGCGCACGGCGCCCAGCCCGGCGGTAAAAATCGCCACGGGCGTCCCAAAGGCTTTCAACAGGCGGCGCTGTCCCTCGCCGCCGAGGCCGGGAATCAGGGTCAGGCGCAACCAGTGCGCCAGATCCTCGGTTTCTGTCTCCATCACGCGAGTCAGGGCTTGCTTACCCGATCCCCTTCCAACACCGGCCGGTTCGCCTGGGCGACAAACCCGTAGGAAACGCGGTCGAAGACGCGAAACACGAAGAGCAGGCCGATGCGTTCGTCAGGCAGCACGTGAGTGGTCGGCTTGTTGTCTTCAAAACGGTTGGTCACGCTCGTGCCGGCGCGCAGAATCGACAGCACATGCCCGATCTCCAGACCATCCTGTTTGCCGCGCGACAGCGAAACAACCGAATGTGCGGCGGCCTCGCCGACGCCGCCGTAAATGGCGATGACGCGCCCGCTGATCTCCTGCGTCGGGGCGCGGGGCGCGTAACTCAAGACCAGCGGACGATCCGCCGGAACGAGATAGTCGCCACGCCCGATTTCCTGTTTGACGCGGGTGATTTCCAGCGGCAACACATCGCCCGGGGCGCCCGCCGGACGCGCACTGCCGAGATAGATTGCCTCGATACCGAGAATTTCCTGGGTATCGGGGTCCTTGAGGGGTTTGCCGGGACGAAACACATCCCAGCGCTTGATCTGCGGATCGGCGTTATTCGTCGCGTAAATCATGTCGCCCGTCCCGGTGTACACGCGATTCTCTTGCGTGGCGACGATGCGCGGCGCCGTATCGAAGGCGCCGGCGTCGATCACCAGCGGCTGGGAGAGGAAGGGTTCGATGACATTCGCCGGAATGCTGGGAATTTCCTCCGACAGCTTTTCGCTACGCACCGCCGGACTGACTTTGACGAGATTACCGATTCTGAGCTGCGGCTG
Organism: uncultured Methyloversatilis sp.; assembly: GCA_964488825.1. Classification (GTDB taxonomy): domain Bacteria; phylum Pseudomonadota; class Gammaproteobacteria; order Burkholderiales; family Rhodocyclaceae; genus Sulfuricystis. The sequence goes on from CAZAWN010000001.1 coordinate 8,362, forward strand.
AGTGCCGCTACGATCGAGGATGAGCACCTGGCCAGGGTAGATGCGATGCGGATTTCTGACCTGTTCGGCGTTCATCTTCCAGAGTTCGGGCCAGCGGTAGGCATCCTTGAGAAACCTGGACGCGATGCCCCAAAGCGTGTCGCCGGCCACGACGATATGGCGTTCCGGCGCATCTTCGGCGAGTTCCAAAGGGCGGGTCGGACTGCCCTGGGCGAGAGCGGCAGTTGAAATACTCAAAATCAGGGCGAATATAATGCGGCGCATAACTGGCTAACCTCCGTGGCTGACCTCCGGGTGATGCACGGATTCTGCCCGCAAATACCCCCAGCATCAACCCGCGAAAGGCATTTTCATGGCGCTGTTGCCGCTCCTGCACTACCCCGACGAACGCCTCCATACCATCGCCAAGCCGGTAGAGACAGTGGATGCCGGCATCCGCACCTTGATTTCCGACATGGCCGAGACGATGTACGCCGCCCCCGGCATCGGCCTCGCCGCCACGCAGGTCGACGTGCATAGGCGCGTTCTGGTGATCGACATCTCCGAGGATAAATCGCAGCTCAAGGCCTTTATCAACCCGGAAATTCTCTGGCGCGAAGGCGAATGCGCCGGCGAGGAGGGCTGCCTGTCGGTTCCCGGTATCTACGAAACGGTGAAGCGCAGCGAGCGCGTCAAGGTACGCGCCCTCGATACCGCAGGGAAAGCTTTCGAACTGGAAGCCGACGGTCTGCTGGCGGTCTGCCTGCAACATGAAATCGACCATCTCGATGGCAAGGTTTTCGTTGAGTATCTCTCGCGTCTGAAGCTTTCCCGCATCAAGGCGAAGCTTGCCAAGCAAGCGCGCATAACGGTATAAGCTGCCGGATTGTCCCACTCATCGACCCATGAGAATTGCTTTCGCAGGTACGCCCGAATTCGCCGCCGTCGCGCTGCGCGCCCTGCTCGATGCAGGCTGCGAGGTCGCGCTCGTCCTGACCCAGCCCGACCGGCCTGCCGGACGCGGGCAAAAACTTGTCGCCAGCCCGGTCAAACAGGTCGCGCTGGCGCACGGCATACCCGTGCATCAACCGGCACGCCTCAAAGACCCGGAAACTCATGCGCCGCTGGTCGAGGCGAGTGTCGACGTGCTGGTCGTCGTCGCGTATGGGCTGATCCTGCCGCAGGCGGTACTCGACATTCCCGGCCGCGGCTGCCTCAACATCCACGCCTCGCTGCTGCCGCGCTGGCGCGGTGCGGCGCCGATCCAGCGCGCCATCGAGGCGGGGGACGCACAAACCGGCGTGACCATCATGCGCATGGACGCCGGCCTCGACACCGGACCGATGCTGCTGGCCTACGCGCTGGAAATCGGCGCTGGCGAGACGGCAAGCACCCTGCACGACAAGCTGGCGCTGCTCGGCGGACGCCTGATCGTGCTGGCGCTGCGGCAGTTCGACGACCTGAAGCTTACGACACAGCCCGAAGAAGGCGTGACCTACGCGCGCAAGATCGAAAAGGCTGAAGCGGCGATCGACTGGACGCAGCCGGCCGCCGTCATCGAGCGGCGTCTGCGCGCCTTCGATCCGTTTCCCGGCTGTACCACCCGATTGGGCAGCGACACCCTCAAGGTCTGGCGTGCGGAATTGACTGAAGGCCAGGGGCGACCAGGAGAAATCCTCGCCCTGGCCCCCGCTGGCATCACCGTCGCCTGCGGAGCGGACGCCCTGCGGCTCGTCGCGCTGCAAAAACCCGGCGGGAGCCGTCTCGCCAGCGCCGACTTTCTGCGCGGCCATCCCCTGTCGGTCGGTCAGACCCTCGCTTGAACGCGCCACCGCTTTCCCTTGTTCTCAAGACCGCTGCTCAAGCCGTCGCCGCCGTTCTCGGCGGGCGCACGCCGGACTCGCTGCTGGCGCAGCTCGATCCGCCGCTGCGTCCCGCGGTACTCGACCTGAGCTATTCGACCCTGCGCGACCATGGGCGCGGCGATTTCCTGCTCGGCCGCCTGCTAGCGAAACCGCTCAAGGACAAAACCGCGCATGCCTTGTTGCTGGTCTCCCTGATGCAACTCGAACGCCAGCCGGAAACGGCGCACACGCTGGTCAATCAAGCCGTCGCGGCAGCCGGTCAACCGTGGAAGGGTCTGACCAATGCCGTGCTGCGCAATTTCCAGCGGCGGCGCGACGAACTGCTGGCGGCCGCTGCTGCCGATCCGGTGGCGCACTGGCGTCATCCGCAGTGGTGGCTTGACACGCTGAAATCCGCCTGGCCCGAGCACTGGCAGTCCATCGCCCTCGCCGGCAACACACATCCTCCGATGTGCTTGCGCCCGAACACGCGGCGCCCGCCGGCCGAGCTCCTTCCCGGCAAAACGCTCGCCGGTGGCGCCTGGCTGCTCGATGCTCCCGTACCGGTCGAGCGCATCCCGGGATTTCGGGCGGGCTGCATTTCCGTGCAGGACTGGGGCGCGCAGCAAGCCGCCACGCTCCTTGACGCGCAGCCTGGACAACGCGTGCTCGACGCCTGCGCCGCGCCGGGCGGCAAGACGGCGCATCTGCTGGAACGGGCGGATCTGGAAATGACCGCCCTGGAACTCGACCCGCAGCGCGCCCGGCGCATCGGCGAAAATCTGGCGCGCCTCGGCCTGCAGGCCGAAATCCGCGTCGGCGACGCCAGCCGGCCGCAGGACTGGTGGGACGCTCGTCCCTTCGACCGCATCCTCGCCGATGTACCCTGCTCCGCCTCGGGGGTGGCGCGACGTCATCCCGACAGCAAATGGTTGCGCCGCGCCGCCGATGTGGCGGGTTTCGCACAGACCCAGGCGCGTATTCTTGCTGCTTTGTGGCCGCTGCTGGCGCCAGGTGGCAAAATGCTTTACTGCACTTGTTCGGTATTCCCGGCGGAAAACGACGAGCAGGTGCGCGCCTTCGCGGCGCGACAGCCGGATGCGCGCCGCCTGCCCACAGGGGGTGCGGCTCCGGGATTTCAACTCTTTCCCACCCCGCTGCATGACGGCTTTTTTTACGCCCTGCTGGAAAAATCGCCTTGAGCGCCTCGCTCTGCTGGCGTGCTGCTGGCTGTGGCTCGCCGCAGCCCAGGCCGGCAGCATCGAAGCGAGAAGCGCCGCTCTGATTCCCGACGAGCAGGGCTATGCGCTCAATGCCGAATTCGACATCCGCATCGGCGCACGTCTGGAGGATGCCGTCGGCCGGGGCGTACCGCTGCACTTTCGCTTCGAAATCCTCATCAAGCGCAAGCGCTGGTACTGGGCCGACGAACACGTCGTCGGTCGCGTGCTCGACTACCGTCTCAGTTACCAGGCGTTAACGCGCCAATACCGTCTGTCGCTAGGCAGTCTGCACCGCAACTTCGATACGCTCGACGAAGCCCTGCGGGCACTCGGCCGCATGGGTCGCCTGCATGTGGCGGATAGCACCACCCTGCCGCCCGGCGAACCCGTCACCGTGGCGGTGCGCCTGTCGCTCGATCACACCGAGCTGCCCAAACCGCTGCAGATCGATGCCCTCAGCGACCGCGAGTGGCGGGTCGAGGCAAAAACCCACAGCTGGCAGTTCGTTCCCTCGCCGGTTCAATAGCGGTCCCCATGCGCAATCGCCCACTGGATCTGCCTGTAACGATGAAGAGGCCAGAATGATCATTGCGCTCGCCCTCGTTGCCTCGCTGGGCGGCATGCTGCTTGTGCTGCTCGCCTCTGCCAGCGCGGATTCGAGCCTGCTGGCGCGCCACATTCCCCTGTTGATCGTCATGAACGCGCTGGCCGCGCTCGTCCTGCTGGCACTGCTGGTCACCCAGCTGCGCCGTCTGCGGCGCGATTACCGACGCGGCGTCTTTGGCGCCCGGCTCAAATCGCGCCTGCTGTTGATGCTGGCGCTGATGGCGATCTTGCCCGGCACGCTCCTGTATGCAGTATCAATGCAGTTTGCCGTGCGCAGCATCGATTCCTGGTTTGATGTGCGCATCGAAGCCGCCCTGGATGGCGGACTCGATCTGGCGCGTGGCATCTTTGACGCCATGCAGTCCGATCTGCTCGCCAAGGGCCGCACCATGGCCTACGACCTGGCCGACCATCCGGCACCCGGCGCGGTCCTGCTGAATCGTCTGCGCGAGCAGGCCGGCATGCAGTCCGCCACCCTGATGACCGCCAGCGGCCACCTGATTGCCAACAGCAGCGGCAGCCTGCAGGGATTGCTGCCTGCGCTGCCTGAAGGTTCCAGACTGCGTCAAGCGCGACAGGGTACCGGCATCTCCCATGTCGAGGGCGACGCGGAAAACGGTTTCGTGGTGCGTGCCCTGATTCCCGTCGGCAGCCACCGCCTGGATGCCGAACCCTTGGTCCTGCAACTTGAGCAACCGGTGCCATCCGCCATCGCCCACAATGCCGCTTTGGTAGAAGCGGCGCAACGCGACTATCAGGAACTCGAACTGGGTCGCGCCGGCCTCAAGCGGCTGTACACCCTGACACTCACCTTCGCCCTGCTGCTCGCCCTGTTTGCCGCCCTGGCCCTGGCCTTTTTTCTCGCTGCGCGTCTGGCCAAACCCTTGCTCATGCTGGCTGAAGGTACGCGCGCCGTCGCTGCGGGCGACCTGACGCCGCGGGCAGTGCTTGAAACCGACGACGAGCTGGCCGTGCTGACGCGTTCTTTCAACGACATGACGCAGCAACTCGAACAGGCGCGCATCGAACGCGAAGCCGCCCAGCGCGCTGCCGTGTGGGGCGAAGTAGCGCGCCGGCTGGCGCATGAAATCAAGAACCCGCTTACCCCCATTCAGCTATCCGCCGAACGGCTGCAAATGAAACTCAGCGACAAGCTCGATCCCGCCAGCGCCGCCATGCTGGAACGCAGCACACGCACCATCGTCGAACAGGTCGAGGCCATGAAGAACATGGTCAATGATTTCCGCGACTATGCGCGCCTGCCGCCGCCGGTCGCCAAGCCCATCGATCTGAATGCGCTGGTTGCCGAAGTGCTCGATCTGTATGCCGACGGCCCGGTCGCCATCGCTGCCGAATACGACCCGAACCTGCCCCCGGTGCTGGCCGACCCCGACCAGATCCGGCAAGTGCTACACAACCTGATCAAGAATGCCGGCGAAGCCACACAGGAGAAACTCGGCGCTGGCGATACGGCACCCGTCACGGTAACGACACAGTTCAAGAACGGCATGGCCGCGCTGCGGGTCGCCGATTCGGGCTCGGGGTTTCCTGCGGAAATCCTCAAGCGCGCCTTCGAACCCTACGTCACCACCAAGCCCAAAGGCACCGGCCTGGGCCTCGCCATCGTGCAGAAAATCGTCGGCGACCATGGCGGCGCTATCACACTGTCCAACCGCCCCCCCGAACTAGGCGGCGGCGCGGAAGTGAGAATTCAACTACCGTTGCAGGAACAAGCTCCCAGCGCCTGAGTCTCGGCCCGGGTCTACTTGCCGATGCAAAACTTTCCGAATATCGCACCCAACAGGTCGTCGGCGGTGAACTCCCCGGTGATCTGCGCTAGCGCCTGCTGGGCCAGGCGCATTTCTTCGGCGGCCAGTTCGAGCTGGCCTAGCTGATCTGCGGCAACGGTCAGGCGCTCATCCGCTTCGTTGAGCGCTTCAAGGTGACGTGCGCGGGCCAGCACGGCATCTTCGCCATGGCCGCGCCAGCCGGCGATGCGCAGCAGTTCGTCGTGCAACAACTCCATGCCCGCGCCATGCTTCGCCGAGAGGACCAGATGCACAGCGCCCTTTTCCACCCGCCGTGCGCTGGGACGAGCGGCCAGATCGGCCTTGTTTTCCACCACAACCCGTTCGATGCCGGCCGGCAAGCGCGCGGCGATGGCCTGGTCGGCCGGGGTGACGCCGCTGCGCGCATCGACGATCTGGAGGATGGCATCCGCTTTGTCGATTTCCTGCCAGGAGCGCTCGATGCCGATTTTTTCGACCACATCGTCGGTGTCGCGCAGGCCCGCGGTATCGATCACATGCAGCGGAATGCCCTCGACGAGGATGGTTTCTCGCAGGGCATCGCGTGTCGTGCCGGCAATCTCGGTGACGATGGCGCGTTCCTGCCCGGCCAGCCGGTTGAGCAGGGACGACTTGCCGACGTTCGGCAGACCGGCCAGCACCACGGTCAGCCCGGAGCGCAGCACGCTGCCTTCACGCGCGCGGGTGCGCAGCCGCGCCAGATCGTCTCGCAAGCGCGCCAGGCGCGGCACGATGTCGGTATCGGCGAGCGGGTCAATCTCCTCGTCGGGAAAATCCAGGGTTGCCTCGATCAGGCAGCGCAGCTCGATGAGACTGTCGGTCAGCGCCTGGACGGCACGCGAAAATTCGCCGGACAGCGAACGCAGGGCGGCGCGTGCCGCTTGCGCCGACTCGGCTTCGATCAGATCGGCGATGGCCTCGGCCTGCGCCAGATCGATCTTGTCGTTTTCGAAGGCTCGCCTCGAAAACTCCCCCGGTGCCGCCACACGAGCGCCGAGTTCAACACAGCGCGCCAGAAGGGCATGCATCACCACCGGGCCGCCGTGGCCATGCAGCTCAAGCACATCTTCGCCGGTGAAAGAATGCGGCGCGGGAAAGTAAAGGATCAGGCCCGTATCGAGCGGTTCGCCATCGGCAGCCAGAAAGTTGGCTAGCGTGGCCCGCCGCGGCGGCGGGAGGCTTCCGGCAATGCCCTGCGCCAGCAACGACAATCCGCTACCCGAAACGCGTACCACCCCGATGCCGCCACGCCCCGTCGGCGTGGCGATGGCAGCTATGACATCAGCCGGCCTGCTTGCCTTCACTGCTTTCGATCATGCGATTGCATTGCCATTGCTGGGCAATCGACAGCACGTTGTTGACGATCCAGTACAACACCAATCCGGACGGGAACCAGAGGAACATGACAGTGAACACAATCGGCATCCAGAGCATGATCTTGGCCTGGATCGGATCGGGCGGCGTCGGATTCAGCTTGGTCTGCACGAACATCGAAACGCCCATCAGCAGCGGCAGGACATAGTAGGGATCCATCGCCGACAGATCGGTAATCCAGCCCAGCCAGGGGGCACCGCGCATTTCGACAGCGCCCAACAACACCCAATACAGCGCGATGAAGACGGGAATCTGCACGAGTATCGGCAGGCAGCCGCCGAGCGGATTGACCTTCTCCCGCTTGTACAGCTCCATCATTTCCTGGTTCATGCGCTGCCGATCATCGGCATAGGTTTCCTTGAGCTTCATCATCTTTGGCGTCAATACACGCATCTTCGCCATCGATTTGTAGCTGGCGGCGGAAAGCGGGAAGAACACCGCCTTGATCAGAACCGTGAGAAGAATGATCGACCAGCCCCAGTTGCCAACAAAATCGTGAATCCAGGCCAGTACCCAAAACAGCGGGGCTGCAATCATAGTCAGCCAGCCGTAATCCACAACCAGTTCGAGACCCGGCGCGATTTTCTCAATTTTGTTCTGTTCCTGCGGACCGGCATACAGCGGTACGACAAGCGAATCGCCGCTCAAGGGTAATACCAGACCCGTGGCGAACAAATTGCCATCCAGCTTGCGCGTGAAATACTCGCGTTCGCCCGTGGCGGGAATCCACGCCGAGAAGAAGTAATGCTGCACCAGCGCGACCCAGCCGTTGTCCGCCTTGGTCGGATGCTTGTTTTTGCTACCGAAATCGGCAAACTCGACTTTCTTGAACTTTTCCAGATCGGTATAGATCGCCGCGCCGGTAAACGTCATCATCATGCTATTGGCGCCGGGTGGCGGACGATCATCGCGCGTCAATTGGAAATAAGCATAGGCACCGCTCGGGGCCTGAGCATCGAGAAAACGGTGTTCGACATCAACCAGATAGCTGCCACGTTTGAAAATATAGGTCTTGACGATCTTGCCGCCGCCTTCCAGTTCAGCTTGGAGCGGGACGCGCAGCTCGTTCTCGCCATCTTTCATCTCGAAGCGGCCGGCCGGCAGAGTCCAAACCGATTTGTGATTGGGCAGTCCCTGACCAATCAAACCCGACTGGGCCGCATAGGCGTGCGCCGGATCGAACAGGATTAAATTATCGTCAGCTTTTTCCGCCGCCTTGTGCTTGAGCAACTCCAGGCGGACGAGATCGCCACCCTGCGACGAGATATCGGCCTGAACGAGATCGGTTTTCACCCTGAGGGCAGTGGCGGACTGGCCTGCAGTTTTGGCGGTGGGTACCGCGCTCGGCGAAACGCTGGCAGAAGTCGGCGCTGACGGGATGGCAGCATCGCCCGGCGCACTGCCCGCCGCAGGGGCAACGGGCGCCTGCTGGCTGACTGCTGCCGGAGGCGGGAGGTCCTTGCGCTGCCAGGAATCCCACAACATCATGCAGGAAAAGAAGAAAACCAGCAGCAATATCAGGCGTTGGGTATCCATAGTGGTTGCGTCAACTACAAGTCGATAAGAGGGGGCATTCTACGGCACCGGATCGTGTCCCCCGGGATGCCATGGATGACAACGCGAGATGCGTCGCAGCGCCAGCCAAAAACCCCTGAAGGCTCCGTGTTTTTGCAAAGCTTCGAGCGCGTAGTGCGAGCAGGTCGGATAAAAGCGGCAAGAGGGCGGAAGAAATGGGCTGAGCAACAACTGGTAAGCGCGTACCAGCCATATCAAAGGCTTGGCCAGCAGGGCCTTCATAAGGGGCGCAGCCGCGCAAGCAGCATGGCGATCTCGCTACGCCACATGGGTTTGTCAACCGAAGTTACCGGACGAACCAGCCGCAGCACAAGATCGAAGTCTGGCAGCTTGGCTTGTCTCAAGCGGTAAACCTCGCGCGCCTGCCGCTTGATGGCATTGCGTAACACGGCGCTGCGTGCCTGCTTTTTGGGAATGACCAATCCCAGACGCGCGCTCGGGCCACCATTTTCGCGATGATGCAGTGCAAAGCACGTGCCGCGCAAAACACGTCGCGCGGAAAAAACTGCGGCAAATTCACTCGGTTTGAGCAGCCGCTGGCAGCGTTCGAAACCGGCTGGATGCGGAGCCGGCCCGGCGACCTGCAAGCCGTCGTCAGACGGCGAGACGATGGCGTCCCTTGGCGCGGCGAGCACGCAGCACGGCCCGGCCACCACGAGTGCGAGAACGGACGAGGAAACCATGAGTGCGCTTGCGCCGCACGACGGACGGTTGGTAGGTGCGTTTCATGTTGGTAATCCTTTGAAGAAAAGCGCGCGATTACAACCTGTTAGGGTCATGCTTGTCAAGCTCTATTTTTCCCTTGGCCAATTTGAAACTGCTCAGGCGAACTCGCCGGCTTGTGGATAACTCTGCTGGATTCCGTTAGAATCGGACCCCTTCCCATCCGTGGGAAATTCCTCGAAGCGACGCCCGTTTATTCTTTCTGTATTCTCCCTGCATCTGCCCGTTTCGCTGGCCGTTTCGAATAATATCTAAAATAAAACATAGAGTTGATGAAGAATTTCTGGGCCTTCTGGACCGAGTGTCTGACGCGTTTCGAAAGCGAACTGCCGGCGCAGCAATTCAACGCGTGGATTAAATCCTTGCGCGTCGAAGCTGACGAAGCCGAACACCGCCTGCGTCTGAATGCGCCCAACGGTTTCATCCTGCGTTGGGTGCGCGAACGCTATCTCGACAGGATCGAAGTGTTATCGCGTCAGTACTTCGCCGAGCCCATCACTATCGATCTGGTGCTTGACGAGACTCCTACAGGATTGCTGCGCGATCCGGAAAACCGCGAAACACTGCCCGGTTCGGGCGATGCTGATGCAGCACTCTGCATCGAACCGGATTTGCCGTCGCCTATCGATCTTCCGGAGTATGGAAAAACCCGTCTCAACCCGGACTTCACGTTCAACACGCTGGTTACCGGACGATCCAATGACCTCGCCCGAGCCGCCGCCCAACAGGTTGCCCAAAACCCCGGCGTTTCCTATAACCCCCTGTTCATCTACGGCGGCGTGGGCCTTGGCAAAACCCACCTGGTTCATGCTCTGGGCAACGAGGTGTTGCGCTATGCCCCGGACAAGGTGATTCGCTATATCCACGCCGAGGATTATTACTCCGACGTAATTCGCGCATACCAGCAAAAAGCTTTCGACAGCTTCAAACGTGCCTATCGCACGCTCGATGTCCTGCTCGTCGACGATATTCAGTTCTTTAATGGAAAGGCGCGCACGCAGGAGGAATTTTTCTACGTATTCAATGCGTTGGTAGAAGCAAAGAAACAGATCGTAATTACCTGCGATACCTATCCGAAGGATATTCAGGGTCTGGAGGAACGGCTGATATCCCGCTTCGATTGGGGTTTGACGGTGCAGATTGAACCTCCCGAACTGGAAATGCGTGTCGCCATCCTCAAGAAGAAAGCCGATAGCGAAGCGATTGTTCTGAATGACGATGTCGCCTTCCTGATCGCCAAGAATCTGCGTTCCAACGTACGGGAACTGGAAGGCGCCCTGAAAAAGGTGCTGGCTTTCTCCCGCTTCCATAACCGCGATATCAGCCTTGAGTTGGCCAAGGAAGCGCTGAAGGACATCATCGGCGCCCACAACCGTCAAATCACGCTCGAGTTGATCCAGAAAACCGTATCCGATTATTTCAAGATCAAGGTTGCCGACATGTACTCGCAAAAGCGCACGCGCGCGATTGCCCGGCCGCGTCAGGTTGCCATGTGGCTGGCCCGCGACCTCACCCCGCACAGCCTGCCGGAAATTGGCGATGCCTTCGGCGGACGCGACCATACCACCGTCCTCCACGCTTGCCGCACGATTAACGATCTGCGCAGCAAGGATACGCAACTCAACAACGACCTTCTGGTGCTTTCACAGACCATCAAGGCTTGATCGGGAAGTGGAGAAGACCATGAACAAGCTCTGGAAAGAATGTGCACAAATTCAGGAGAACCATTTTCACGGGTTTCCATCCACAGTTCTCCACAGCCTTATCAAGCTTTCACCACAGCACTTATCAATAGCTTAACCTACTGTTTAAAATAAATTTTCAGCCATTATCCACATCCTTTCCCTTCCCTCAATCTCATCATCAAGGGGTTAATAGATGCTTCTATATAAAGGCTCTCGCGACCAGTTTCTGATTCCTCTGCAAGCAGTTTGCGGCATTGTAGAAAAACGCCATACCCTGCCTATCCTGTCAAACGTGTTGATCCAGAAAGCAGGCGATAGCCTCATGCTGTTGGCCACGGATATCGAGATGCAGATTCGTACCAGCACCGTTTCCACCGGAGCGGAGGAAGTGTCGATCACCGTCGCCGCGCGCAAATTGCAGGACATTCTGCGTTCCTTGCCGGACAATGCCGATGTCAGCCTGGATCTCGACGAGCGGCGTCTGCAGTTGCGCGCTGGAAAGAGTCGTTTCAACCTGCAAACTCTGCCTGCTGACGATTTTCCGCGCATTGCCGAACCGAGCGGCAAGACCCACGTCCTCAAACTGACGCAGAAGCAGTTCAAGCGGCAGCTTGCGTTGGTGCAATACGCCATGGCGCAGCAGGATATTCGCTATTACCTCAATGGCTTGCTGCTGGTCGCTCAGGGCGGCGAACTGAAGCTGGTGGCTACCGATGGGCACCGGCTTGCTTACGCCAGCGAGGACATGGGTATGACCCAGGAAGAGCGAGTGGAAGTCATCCTGCCGCGCAAAACGGTGCTCGAACTATCGCGCCAACTGGCCGACAACGATGAAGCCATGGAAATTTCGCTTACCCCGACCCAGGCGCGTTTTTCCTTTGGTAATGTTGAATTTGTCAGTAAGCTCATCGACGGAAAATTTCCCGATTATGAGCGGGTGATTCCGCAGCATCAGAACAAGATCATCAAGCTTGATCGTTCCCTGTTCCAGCATTCACTTCAGCGTGCCGCCATCCTCACCAACGAGAAATTCCGCGGCGTGCGACTGGTGTTGTCGGCGGGCAGCATGAAGATTTTGTCGACCAATACCGAGAACGAAGAAGCTCAGGAAGAAATCGAGATCGACTATGCAGGCGACGGTCTGGATGTCGGTTTCAATGTTAATTATCTGCTTGACGTCCTCAATAACATCACGAACGAAGCGATTGAATTGCGTCTTGCCGACAGCAATTCCAGCGCGCTGATCATGCTGCCCGAGAATGAGCGCTTCAAGTACGTCGTGATGCCAATGCGCATCTAATCGAGAAAGCACCGAATGACTGATATCAACGCCATGGCCGACGGTTACAACGAAGACTCCATCCAGCAGCTCGAAGGCCTCGAGGCGGTACGCAAGCGTCCCGGCATGTATATCGGTGATACCTCCGATGGCACCGGTTTGCACCACATGGTGTTCGAGGTGGTGGATAACGCCATTGATGAGGCGCTGGCTGGCCATTGCGACGAGATCGTCATCACCATTCACACCGACAACTCGATTTCCGTCACCGATAATGGCCGCGGCATTCCGGTCGGCGTCAAGTTCGATGACAAGCACGAACCGAAGCGCTCCGCAGCCGAGATCGTCATGTGTGTACTGCATGCCGGCGGCAAGTTCAACCAGAATTCCTACAAGGTTTCCGGTGGTCTCCATGGCGTAGGCGTGTCCTGCGTGAATGCCTTGTCGAAATGGCTGCGCCTGGTCGTCCGCCGCGATGGCAAGAAACACTTCATGGAATTCAACCGCGGCCACGCGGTGGATCGTATCGTCGAGCAGCAAAACGGCGTGGAAGTTTCGCCGCTCAAAATCATTGGTGAGACGAAGAATCGCGGCACGGAAGTCCATTTTCTTGCCGATGAGGAAATCTTCGGCGTCATCGAATTTCATTACGACATCCTTGCCAAGCGCCTGCGCGAACTGTCCTTCCTCAACAACGGCGTCAAGATCAAGCTCATCGATCAGCGCACCGGGAAGGAAGAAGATTTTGCCTTCTCCGGCGGCGTCAAGGGATTCGTCGAGTACATCAACCGCAGCAAGACAGTGCTCCATCCGACGGTGTTCTATTCGGCTGGCGAGTCCAAGGTTGGTGATTCGGGCGTTACCATCGGCGTCGAAGTCGCGATGCAGTGGAATGATTCCTATGCCGAACAGGTGCTGTGCTACACCAACAATATTCCGCAGGCCGATGGTGGTACCCACCTGACAGGCCTGCGCCAGGCAATGACCCGCGTCATCAACAAGTACATCGAAGAAAACGAGATCGCCAAGAAGGCCAAGGTGGACATCGCTGGAGACGACATGCGCGAAGGCCTGGCCTGCGTTCTGTCGGTGAAAATGCCTGATCCCAAGTTTGCATCGCAAACCAAGATGAAGCTGGTGTCCAGCGAAGCCTTGCCGGCAGTGCAGGAAGTGGTTGCGCAGAAGCTTGCCGAGTTTCTGCTCGAAAAACCGGGCGATGCCAAGGTAATTACCGGCAAGATTGTCGAGGCTGCGCGAGCCCGAGAAGCAGCACGCAAGGCGCGTGAAATGACACGCCGCAAGGGTGTCTTGGACAACATTGGTTTGCCGGGCAAACTGGCTGATTGTCAGGAGAAAGATCCGGCGCTGTGCGAGTTGTACATCGTCGAGGGCGATTCTGCGGGCGGTTCCGCCAAGCAGGGACGCGACCGCAAATTTCAGGCAATCCTGCCCTTGCGCGGAAAGGTGCTCAATGTCGAGAAAGCACGCCTCGACAAGGTCATCTCATCCGAGCAGATAGTCACGCTACTCACCGCGCTGGGCTGTGGCTTTGGCAAGGAAGACTACAAGCCCGAGAAGTTGCGCTACCACCGCATCATTATCATGACCGACGCGGACGTGGATGGCGCCCATATCCGTACGCTGCTGCTGACTTTCTTCTATCGCCAGATGCCCGAACTGGTTGAAAGCGGCCATATCTATATTGCCCAGCCGCCGCTGTACAAGATCAAGCATGGCAAGAGCGAGCGTTACATCAAGGACGACAACGAACTCAACCAGTACCTGCTGAAGCTCGCGCTGGACGGCGCCGCTCTCACGCCAGGGTTGGAAGCTCCAATCATCGAAGGGGCCGCCCTCGAAGAACTGGCGAAGAGTTATCTGACTTCGGAGGCGATCATTCGTCGTCTTGGCGATTTCATTGATGCAGATGTGTTGCATGCTTTGATTGCCAACGATCTGGCACTCGGTCTGGCCGATGAAGCTGCTGCGCAAGCCAGTGCAGCCGCCCTGCGCCGCGTCATCGCCGACAAACTGGTGATAAGCGCAGCATTCGACGAGAAAAGCGAAACCTGGCAGTTGCGGCTGGAAAAGATGCGCCACGGCAATCTACGCGTATCGATTATCGACGAAGGTTTTCTTGTTTCCGGCGACTATGCCCAACTGCGCAAGACGGCCCATCTGCTGGCCGGTCTGGTTGGCAACGATGCAAGCATACGGCGCGGAGAAAAAAGCCAAACGGTGGGCAGCTTCGCCGCGGCCATGCAATGGCTGCTCAATGATGTCGAGCGCAATCTGGGCAAACAACGCTACAAGGGTCTGGGCGAAATGAATCCAGAACAACTCTGGGAAACCACCATGGACCCGAAAGTGCGGCGCCTGCTCAAGGTGCAGATCGAAGATGCAATCGCCGCTGATGAGATCTTCACCACGCTGATGGGCGATGTGGTCGAGCCGCGCCGCAAATTCATTGAGGATAATGCTCTCTACGCACGCAATATCGATGTGTAAGTACGCGTACTGACGCAATGCCGATGAACGATTAACACTAGTGTCATGAGTCTTACCGCTCAGGCTCTGTTCGGGTACGCTGTATTCGTAGGGCTAGCCTGGACGATTTCAGAAAACCGACGTGCCGTGCCATGGCGTACTGTCATTGGCGGGATCGTATTGCAAGTCGTACTGGCGGTTGTGATCCTTAAACTTCCGTTGGTGCGAAGCGTGTTTGCCTCCCTGAATGAGGTGCTTCTGGCGCTGCAGGTGGCGACACGCGCGGGAACGTCGATGGTGTTTGGCTACCTGGGCGGAGGCCCTCTGCCCTTTGCCGAATCGGCGGCGGGGGCGAGTTTCATCCTGGCTTTCCAGGCGCTGCCGATCGTGTTGGTGATGAGCGCACTCTCGGCCTTGCTGTTTCATTGGCGCATATTGCCGCAGTTTGTACGGCTTATGTCCTGGTTGCTCGAAAAGACGCTCGGTGTTGGCGGAGCGGTTGGTTTGTCGACAGCAGCCAATGTTTTGGTCGGCATGGTCGAGGCGCCGCTGCTGATCAAGCCCTATCTTGCACGCGTTTCGCGCGGCGAACTGTTCGTCATTCTTTCTGCCGGTATGGCAGGCGTGGCCGGGACTGTAATGGCGCTGTATGCCGGCATTTTGAGCCAGCATGTTCCGGATGCTTTGGGCCATATTCTGGCGGCCTCTTTCATCAGCGCTCCGGCAGCCGTCGTTTTCGCCGTGCTCATGGTGCCGCCGGAGGGTTCACCCACTGGTCGTGCTGTCAGTTTGTCCCAGATGGATGGCAGCAGCATGGATGCGCTTACGCGCGGTACCAGCGAAGGACTGCAATTACTGCTCAATATCGTTGCCATGTTGATTGTTCTGGTGGCGCTGGTCGCCCTCGCCAATCAATTGTTAGCGCTGTTGCCTTTTAGTGACACTGCCTGGTCCCTGCAACGCCTGTTGGGGATGGCAATGGCGCCCTTGGCGTGGTTGGCCGGGGTTAGCTGGGACGAAGCGGGTACAGCGGGCGCCTTGCTGGGCACCAAAACCATCCTCAACGAACTGATCGCTTATCTTGAGTTGGCTGCCTTGCCGCCCGAAGCGCTGTCGCCCCACAGCCGCGTGGTGATGACCTACGCGCTGTGCGGCTTCGCCAATCTCGGTAGCCTCGGCATCATGATTGGTGGCTTGACGACGATGGCGCCACAGCGTCGCAGCGAAATCATCGAACTCGGACCGCGCACTCTCGTTGCCGGGACGCTTGCCACACTTTCCTGCGGTTGCGTGGCAGGCATCTTGATCTAGCGCTACCCGGCTCGGCATGAACGATTTCCTCAAGCTGGTTGGCATGTTGAAAGTGCTGCAAGGAGCGTCGCTTGAATGATCGATATTGATCCCGTCGTCGTGACCTTGTTGCTGGCAGCCTGCTTTGCCGGATTTGTCGACGCCGTGGCTGGGGGAGGCGGGTTGATTCAGGTGCCGGCGCTGTTCGCTGGTCTGCCGCGCGAGGCGCCGGCGACCTTGTTCGGCACCAACAAGCTCGCATCGATTTTCGGCACGCTGAGTGCGGCGCGGCGCTATGTACGGGCCGTTGAGATGCCTTGGCGGCTGGTGTTGCCTGCGGCGGGAGCGGCATTTGCGTTTTCTTTTGCGGGGGCTGCAGTGGTGACCTGGCTGCCCAGAGAGGTGGTACGCCCGCTGGTACTGGTTCTGCTGGTTGCCGTGGCGATCTATACCTGGTCCAGGCCGGACTTTGGCGTGAGCCAGCGTCCGCCGCGCGTTGCTGCGCGGCATCTGTTGATGACGGCGCTGCTCGTCGGTGCGGTGATGGGTTTTTACGATGGCTTCTTTGGCCCCGGGGCAGGCAGTTTCATGATCTTCGCTTTCGTGCGCTTGTTTGGCATGGATTTCCTGCATGCTTCGGCCAGCGCAAAGATTCTCAATGCGGCGACCAACGCTGGCGCCTTACTGTTGTTCGCCCCTTCGGGGCATGTGCTCTGGGTTTTGGGACTGGGTATGGCGGTCTGCAATATTGGCGGAGCGCAACTGGGCAGCCGACTGGCGATACGGCATGGCAGCGGGTTTGTGCGGGTGGTTTTTCTGGTCATGACGACACTGTTGATCGCCAAGATTGGCTGGGATACGTTGCGCTCTTAGAAACCCTTTGCAGCACGTGGACGAACGGGCGATGCAGTGATACATTCGGCAGTTCCGTTATCCAACACCTATTATATAAACCGGAGGAATCGATGAAATCATTCAGAAAAACCTTGCTGGTCGCCTTGCTGGCCGGCGTTGCTGGATCGGCGTTTGCCGACATCAATGTCGGCGTGGTCGTCTCGGCGACTGGCCCGGCCGCTTCGCTGGGCATTCCAGAAAAGAACACATTCGCGCTGATGCCGACGAGCATTGGCGGCGAAAAGATCAACTTCATCATTCTCGACGACGCTTCGGATACCACCACGGCGGTAAAGAATACGCGCAAGCTGCTCACCGAAGACAAGGTGGATGTCATCATCGGCTCGACCATCACCCCGAACTCGCTGGCAATGATTGATATCGTCGCCGAGGCGGAAACTCCGATGATTTCGATGGCCGCATCAGCGCGAATCGTGGATACGAACAATCCCAAGGTAAAGTGGGTGTTCAAGACGCCGCAGAACGACATTCAGATGTCTACTGCCATTGTTGAAAGCATGACAAACTCTGGCGTCAAGACCGTGGCTTTTATCGGTTTCGCGGATGCCTATGGCGAAGGTTGGTATCAGGAGTTCAGCAAGATTGCAGAGGCGCGCAAATTGCAAATCGTTGCTAACGAACGCTACAACCGTGCCGATACTTCCGTGACCGGGCAGGTGCTTAAAATCATCGCGGCCAAGCCCGATGCGGTGCTGGTTGCCGGTTCCGGCACGCCGGCTGCCCTGCCGCAAAAGGCGCTTAAAGAGCGTGGTTACAAGGGCGCCTACTACCAGACCCACGGCGTCGCCAACAAGGATTTCCTCCGCGTCTGCGGCAAGGATTGCGAAGGCACCCTACTGCCCGCCGGCCCGGTGCTGGTGGCGGCCCAGTTGCCGGACGACAACCCGATCAAGAAGGTGGCGCTCGATTACACCAACAAGTACGAGGCGGCGCACGGCAAAGGCAATACTTCCACCTTTGGTGCGCATGCCTGGGATGCCGGCTTACTGCTGCAGAATGCCATACCGGTTGCGCTGAAGAAGGCCAAGCCGGGTTCCAAGGAGTTCAAGGCGGCCTTGCGCGATGCGCTCGAGGGTTTGAAGAATGTCACCCTTGCGCACGGCATCGTGAATATGTCTCCGCAGGATCATCTCGGTTTCGACCAGCGTGCACGTGTGATGGTCCAGGTCGTGAATGGTGACTGGAAGCTGGTCAAGTAATATCCGGCCAGACATGAAGCAGGGCGTCGGCATCATCCGGCGCCCTTGTTCTTTTGATTTTCAACGCAAGCGAATGATTCGGCGATGGATCTGCAAATAGCCCTGCTGCTGAGCCAGGACGGTATCGTCAATGGCGCCATCTACGCGCTTCTGGCGCTGGCGCTAGTGCTCGTTTTCGCGGTCACCCGCGTCATTTTCATCCCGCAGGGCGAGTTTGTCGCCTTTGGTGCACTCACGTTGGCCAGTCTCCAGACCGGTCAGGCGCCGGGTACGATCTGGTTGCTGCTCGCCTTCGGCTTTGCCGTTGTGGTGATAGACGCACCCTCCTGCCTCAAGCTCGGTCGGGGGAGATTCCTGAAACTGCTTGGCTGGCAGCTCGGTTATCCGCTGGCGATTGCTGCTTTGGCCTTGGGTGCTGCTCCGGGTGCTTGGCCGCTGTTCTTTCAGGTTCTATTCGCCTTGGCGGTGGTCGTCCCGCTTGGGCCGCAACTTTACCGCCTGGCGTATCAACCCATCGCCGAAGCGCCCGTGTTGGTGTTATTGATTGTTTCGGTGGCTGTCCATCTGGCTTTGGTTGGTTTGGGTTTGCTGTTTTTCGGCGCAGAGGGTTCGCGCACGCCAGCTTTCTCGGATACCCGTTTTGATATGGCCGGATTGACAGTCTCCGGGCAGAGCCTCTGGGTGATCGGCGCAAGTGCCGTGCTGATTGTCGGCCTCTATCTTTTCTTCGAGAAAAGTCTCTACGGCAAGGCATTGCGCGCGACCGCAGTGAATCGCGCCGGGGCGCGCCTGATGGGCATATCGACTACGCTGGCCGGAAAACTCTCCTTCCTGCTGGCAGCGGCAATCGGAACCTTGTCCGGCATCCTGATCGCGCCGCTCACGACGATTTATTACGATACCGGCTTCCTGATTGGTCTGAAAGGTTTCGTTGGCGCTATCGTCGGCGGATTGGCGAGTTATCCGGTTGCTGCCGCCGGCGCTTTGTTGGTGGGTCTGCTGGAAGCCTTTTCCTCTTTCTGGGCTTCCGCCTACAAGGAAGTGATCGTGTTTACCTTGATCATTCCGGTGCTGGTCTGGCGCTCCCTGACTACCCATCATGTCGAGGAAGAAGAATGAAGCCGCGCATTGTTCTTGCCGCTTTCGTCGGCTTCCTGGCGCTCGCGCCGCTCGTCCTGCCCGATTTCTACGTGACGCTGCTCAACTACATCGGTTTGTATGCTCTGGTGGCCTTGGGCCTGGTTTTGCTCACCGGTATCGGCGGCTTGACCTCTTTCGGACAGGCGGCTTTTGTCGGTATGGGCGCTTATGCGACAGCCTGGCTGACCACTGCTGCCACCTTGCCGGTCTGGCTCGCACCGCTGGCCAATCCGTGGGGCGGTTTGCTGCTCGGTTTGATCATTACTGCGTTGTTTGCCCTGCTGCTGGGCGCCCTGACGCTGCGCCTTTCCGGCCACTATCTGCCGCTCGGTACGATTGCCTGGGGGATTTCCTTGTATTTCCTGTTTGGTAATCTCGAGTTTCTCGGCGGCCATACCGGTATAGGTGGCATTCCACCTTTGAGTGTCGCCGGGCTGGAGTTGCGAGACGGGCGTGATTTCTATTTTTTCATCTGGATCGTTCTGCTGGGGGCCATCTGGCTAACGCGCAATCTGCTCGACTCGCGTTCTGGTCGCGCTATCCGCGCACTCAAAGGCGGGGTGGTGATGGCTGAGGCGATGGGCGTCGATACCGGCCGCACGAAAATCGTCATCTTCCTGATCGCTGCTTTGTTCGCCTGCATCTCGGGATGGCTTTATGCCCATATGCAGCGCTTTGTCAATCCGACGCCTTTTGGTTTGCACATTGGCATCGAATATCTGTTCATGGCTGTGATTGGCGGTGCGGCCCATGTCTGGGGCGCGTTGGTTGGCGCCGCCCTGATTACCGTGATGAAGCAATGGCTGCAGGATTTGCTGCCGCAGTTGTTTGGCGCCACCGGTAATTTCGAGGTCATTGTGTTTGGTCTGTTGATGATCTTTGTCCTGCATCGTGCGCGTGCCGGGCTCTGGCCGTGGCTGGCGCGACTGGTTCCGTCCCAGGAGAGCCGTCCTGCCAGCGCCGAGTTTCAAGCCGACCCGCTGGAACGTCGCCCTGTCCATCCGCCAGGCACTCCGCTGCTTGATGTCCAGGATGCCGTTAAGCAGTTTGGCGGCTTGATTGCCAACGACCGAATGAGCTTGTCCGTAGCGGCGGGTGAAATCATGGCCTTGATTGGTCCGAACGGGGCAGGCAAATCGACCTTGTTCAATCTCATCACCGGGGTTGATCCGCCGACCCGCGGGGTCGTCAGGTTTCTTGATCAGCGTATCGATGGCTTGCGCTCGCGTGCGATTTCGCGCATGGGCATGAGCCGCACATTTCAACATGTCCGGCTGCTGCCGACCATGAGCGTTCTGGAAAATGTCGCGCTCGGTGCGCATATGCGCGGGCGACATGGCGTATCGACGGCGATGTTGCATCTTGAACGTGTCGAGGAAGGTCGCCTGCTCGCCGAGGCGGCGCGCCAGTGCGAGCGGGTAGGTTTGGGCGAGCATATTCACGATCTCGCCGGGAGCTTGCCGCTGGGCAAGCAACGGATCGTCGAAATTGCCCGTGCCCTGGCGTCCGATCCCTGTCTGTTGTTGCTGGACGAGCCCGCGGCCGGTTTGCGCTATCTGGAAAAGCAGGCCTTGGGCGAACTGTTGCGCAAGTTGCGTGCAACTGGCATGGGCATTCTGCTGGTCGAGCACGACATGGAATTTGTCATGGATCTGGCGGATCGCGTGGTCGTGATGGAGTTCGGCAAGAAGATTGCCGAGGGTGAGCCGCGTGAGGTGCAAAGCAATCCTGCCGTGATCGAAGCCTATCTTGGCGGAGTCGATTGAGATGAGCGAACCCTGTTCTGCACCCATTCTTACCGTCAACGAACTGTCGGTTTCCTACGGCAAGGTCGAGGCGCTGCATACGGTTTCCCTGCGTGTCCGTCCTGGTGAGATTGTCACCGTGATCGGACCGAACGGCGCTGGCAAGACGACTCTGCTTGCCGCGATCATGGGAGTGTTGCCCTTCAGTCATGGTGAGATCTCTTTCCAGGGTGCTGCCTACCGTCATGTGGATATCGAGGATATGGTGGCACGCGGCATGACGCTGGTCCCGGAAAAGCGCGAGTTGTTTGGCGACATGAGCGTGGCCGACAACCTGCTGCTCGGTGCTTTCATGCGCCGGCGCTTGGGTTTTCGCGATGAGAGTGCCACGCTGGATCGTGTATATGGCATCTTCCCCCGCCTCAAGGAGCGCGAGAAACAGATGGCCGGCACTTTGTCTGGTGGCGAGCGTCAGATGCTTGCGGTAGGTCGCGCATTGATGGCCCAGCCAAAGATTCTCATGCTTGATGAACCGAGTCTCGGACTGGCGCCTCTGATCGTCCGTGAAATCTTCCGTGTTATCTCCGATCTGCGCGAGTTGGGTGTCGCCATTCTGCTGGTCGAACAGAATGCCCGCGCCGCTTTACAGGTTTCTGATTACGGCTACGTTCTGGAAACTGGAGAGATCGCCTTGGAGGGTCCCTCCGACCAGCTGATCGATGATCCGAAGGTTGTCGAGAGCTATCTGGGTCTCGGTGCCAAGCATTGAATGATGTTTCACGTGAAACCTTGAGGTGCGGTTTCACGTGAAACATGCTGTGTCAGGCGGGTGACGGGGTATCATTGCGCCCCTTCGACGGTTTCATGCCGTCCTGCCAGAGCCGACTTTCTCAATGCAGTTTCCCGTTCGTTACGATGTGATCGTGATCGGTGGTGGCCATGCCGGCACCGAAGCCGCCCTAGCTGCCGCGCGCATGGGTGCGCGCACCTTGTTGCTGACTCACAATATCGAAACACTGGGGGCGATGTCGTGCAATCCGTCGATCGGCGGTATCGGCAAGGGGCATCTGGTGAAGGAGGTCGATGCGCTGGGCGGAGCGATGGCGCTGGCGGCCGACGCTGCCGGCATCCAGTTTCGCATCTTGAATGCTTCCAAGGGTCCGGCCGTGCGCGCCACGCGCGCCCAGGCGGATAGGGCGCTCTACCGGCAGGCGATCCGTACCCTGCTGGAAAATCAGCCGAATCTGACGATCTTTCAGCAGGCCGCCGAAGATATTGAAGTATCCGGCGACCGGGTGGTGGCTGTGACTGCACAGCTTGGGGTGCGCTTCGAAACGGCCTGCGTGGTGCTGACTGCGGGAACCTTTCTGAATGGACTGGTGCATGTGGGTCTGGAGAGTTATCGCGCCGGTCGCTTCGGCGATCCACCCTCTCTGTCGCTGGCTGCTCGCTTGCGCGAGTTGAACCTGCCGGTCGGAAGGCTCAAGACCGGTACGCCGCCGCGTCTCGACGGCAAGACCATTGATTTCTCGGTGATGCAGGAGCAGCCGGGCGATACGCCGGTACCGGTATTCTCGTTTCTCGGCAAAGCAGAACAGCATCCGCGACAGATTCCCTGCTGGATTACTCACACCAATCAGCGCACCCACGAGATCATTCGCGGCGGTCTGGATCGTTCACCGATGTTTACCGGGGTGATCGAGGGGGTCGGGCCGCGCTACTGTCCGTCGATCGAGGACAAGATTCACCGTTTCGCCGGCAAGGACAGTCATCAGATCTTCCTCGAACCCGAAGGCTTGGACACACACGAGTACTACCCGCAGGGTATTTCGACCAGCCTGCCTTTCGATGTGCAGCTTGAGTTGGTGCATTCGATTCGTGGCCTGGAGAGTGCGCATATCACCCGCCCGGGCTACGCCATCGAGTACGACTACTTCGATCCACGCGCCCTCAAGGCGACGCTGGAAACGCACGCCATCGGCGGACTCTTTTTTGCCGGACAGATCAATGGCACGACGGGTTACGAAGAGGCTGCTGCGCAGGGGCTGCTGGCCGGCTTGAACGCCGCCCGTCAGGCGCTCGGACAGGAGGGCTGGTGGCCGCGCCGCGACGAGGCCTATCTGGGCGTGCTGGCCGACGACCTGATTACGCGCGGGGTAAGCGAACCCTATCGGATGTTTACCAGCCGCGCCGAGTACCGGCTGAGTCTGCGCGAAGACAATGCCGACTTGCGACTGACCGAAATTGGACGTCAATTGGGACTGGTCGACGACCTGCGTTGGGATGCATTCAACCGTAAACGCGATGCCATTGCCGGCGAGGTGGAGCGCCTGAAAGCTTGCTGGGTGAATCCGCAGAACGTAGCACGGCACGCGGTCGAGCGCGTGCTGGGCAAGCCGATTGAGCGTGAGTACAGCCTGTTCGATCTGTTGCGTCGCCCGGAAGTCGATTACGCCAGCCTGATGACCCTGCCGGGCGCCGGGACGCCGGTTGCCGCGGCCGAGGTGGTCGAGCAGGTCGAGATTCATGCCAAATATCACGGCTATATCGCACGTCAGAAAGACGACGTTGAGAAGATGGCGCAACAGGAAAGCACGCCGATCCCCGCTGATCTTGATTACGCTGCGCTGAACGGACTGTCGATCGAGGTGCGTCAGCGACTGGCACAGCAGCGTCCGCAGACGGTCGGTCAGGCCAGCCGGATTCAGGGTGTCACGCCGGCCGCCATTGCCGTGCTGCTGGTTCATTTGAAACGGTGGCGCGGATGAAGCTCGAGGAAGGCATCGCCGCGCTTGGCATTGCACTGCCTGACGCCACCGTAAGCAAGCTGTCCGCCTATCTTGCCCTGCTGGCGAAGTGGAACAAAACCTATAACCTGACGGCAGTGCGCAACCCGCAGGAGATGGTGACCCATCATCTTCTCGATTGCCTCGCGGTACTGCCTGTATTGCGAAACTCGGCGTTGGCGGGACGGCACTACCGCCTGGCCGATGTGGGCAGCGGCGCAGGATTGCCGGGTCTGGTACTGGCGCTGGCTTGTCCGGAATGGTCTGTGACATTAATCGAGGCAGTGGAGAAGAAGGCGGCATTTCAGCGGCAAGTGAAGATCGAGCTGGGGATGGTCAATGTCGAAATTCATGGCGGGCGGGTCGAGGAGTGTGTCGGCCGGCAGTTCTCGGCGACGATATCGCGCGCCTTTGCCAGCCTGGCTGATTTCATCGGCGCTGCCGGTCATCTATCCGACTGTCTGTGGGCCATGAAGGGCGTCTATCCGGCGGATGAGGTAGCCTCGCTGCCCACCGGTTGGCGCATCGAAGCAGTACATCAGTTGCGCGTTCCCGGTCTCGCTGCGGAACGCTGCTTGTTGCGAGTAGGGAGAGTCTGAGCATGCATATTTTCGTCATCGCCAACCAGAAGGGCGGCGTGGGTAAAACGACCACCTCAGTCAATCTGGCCGCCGGTCTGGCTGCCGCCGGGCAGCGTACTCTGCTGGTCGATCTTGATCCGCAGGGTAACGCCACGATGGGTAGCGGCGTGGACAAGCGTTCGCTCAGTGCATCGGTGTATCAAATGCTGCTTGGCCTCGCCACCCTGCAGCAAGTACGGGTGCAATCACCCAGCGGCAAGTATGACGTGCTGCCGGCCAACCGCGAACTGGCGGGTGCCGAGGTTGAACTGGTCGATCTCGACCGGCGCGAGCAACGCCTCAGACAGGCGCTGGCTCAGCATGTGGAGGAATACGATTTCGTCTTGATCGACTGTCCGCCGTCCTTGTCGATGCTGACACTCAACGGTCTGTGCTCGGCGCACGGCGTAATCATTCCGATGCAGTGCGAGTACTACGCGCTGGAGGGATTGTCCGATCTGGTCAACACCATCAAGCAGGTACATCGCAATCTGAATCGTGATCTGCGCATTATCGGTTTGTTGCGCGTGATGTTCGATCCGCGTTCAACCTTGGCGAACCAGGTGTCGAGACAACTCGAAGAGCATTTTGGCGACAAGGTATTCAAGACGCTGGTACCGCGCAACGTGCGTCTCGCGGAGGCGCCCAGCTACGGGATTCCAGGGGTGCTATTCGACAAAGGCGCCAAGGGCGCCCAGGCCTATCTCGCCTTTGCGCGTGAGTTGATCGAGCGCGTGGAAGCATGGAGCAAGGAGCAAACAACATGATGCAAAGAAAGAAAGGCCTTGGTCGAGGTCTGGATGCACTACTGGGCAGCAATGAAGAAGAAGGGCAGGGCGGCGGAAGTCAGCGTCAGGAAACGCTGCAGATAGGTGCATTACAGCCCGGCAAGTATCAGCCGCGGACACGCATGGACCCCGGTTCGCTGGAAGATCTTGCCGCCTCGATCAAGGCGCAGGGTTTGATTCAACCGATTTCCGTTCGTCCGGTCGGAGTGGATCGCTACGAGATCATCGCCGGGGAAAGACGCTGGCGCGCCGCCCAGATTGCCGGCTTGCTCGAAGTTCCGGTGCTGATTCGGTCGATACCGGACGACGCTGCTCTGGCGATATCCTTGATCGAAAACATCCAGCGCGAAGATCTCAATCCGCTTGAGGAAGCGGCCGGATTGCAGCGGTTGATCGAAGAGTTCGGCATGTCCCATCAGCAAGCCGCCGATGCGGTTGGTCGCTCCCGCTCGGCGGCGACCAATCTTCTGCGCTTGCTGCAACTGGCCAAACCGGCACAGGATCTGCTGATGGCGGGTGACATCGAGATGGGTCATGCGCGGGCTATCCTTGCCGCGCCAAAAACCGAACAGGGGAGATTGGCGGCAGAGGTCGCGGACAAGGGATACTCGGTGCGCGAAACCGAGAAACGCATTACCCGAGAACTGAATCCGCCAGCACAGAAAGGCGCCGCCGAGAAAAGCCGTGATCTGGTCAGGTTGGAAGAAGAAATTGCTGACGTGATCGGGGCCAATGTTGCGCTAAGCGCCAATCGCAAAGGCGCAGGTGCGATAACGATACGCTTCTCCAGCCTTGATCAACTGGATGGCATTTTGAGACGTTTGCGCGGAACGGAATTCAGCGAATGATGTACGCCATAAAAATGGTGCATAGCAATAAAAATATTGACTTATTGGCGCGATCCGAATATAGTTCTTTGGCTTTCGGTAGAGTGTGTTGTTCGCGCTTGTTAGGGCGAACGGCGGGACTGGAAACGGAATGATGGTGGTAGAAAGGCTGTTGCTGGAATGCTGAAGATCTTGGCGCTCCAGATAGTAGCGATTCTGGCGGTAGCGGTAGTAGCTGGACTGCTGGCAGGATTGAAAGCTTCGATTTCGGCTCTGGCCGGGGGCGTGGCATACTTTCTACCTAATCTGCTGTTCGTGCTGCGCTTGCGTCTAGGAATTGCAACGCAACAAGTGGGAGCAGTGAGTTTTCTGGTCGGCGAAGCCGTAAAGTTGTTGGCAGTGATTGCGCTGCTGTTTTTCCTGCCGCGCATGATCGAAGTTAATTGGCTGGCGTTAATCGCCGGATTGTTTGTCGTGCTGTTTGTGAATCTTTTCGCGCTATTGCTTAAGACTTGAACATGGCTACCGAGCACGCTCCTACCGCATCCGAATACATCGTTCACCACCTGAGCTTCTTGACCAACACGAAGCAGACCTCCTTGGTCGATTGGTCGGTGATTCACATCGACTCCCTGTTTTTCTCCATTGGTCTGGGCCTGCTGGGTATTTTCATCATGGCTCGCGTGGCGGCTCGCGCCACCTCCGGAGTTCCTGGCCGTCTTCAGGCTGCGGTCGAGATCATCGTCGAAATGGTTGCCGACCAGTCCAAAGGGATTGTTCATTCTGCCGAATCGCGCAAGTTTGTCGCCCCTTTGGCGCTGACGGTATTCGTCTGGATCTTTCTGATGAATGCAATGGATCTGCTGCCGGTCGATCTGTTGCCGATGCTTGCCGGTGCCGTCGGTATCAATTACCTGCGCGTGGTGCCCACCGCCGATTTGAATGCGACGCTGGGGATGTCTTCCGCAGTGTTGCTCTTGTGTCTGTACTACAGCGTCAAGATCAAGGGGTTGGGTCATTGGGTTCATGAGTTGTTTACAGCCCCGTTTGGAGCGCACCCGCTGTTGTGGCCGATCAATTTTGCCATGCAGTTGATCGAGTTCCTCGCCAAAACTGTTTCGCATGGGATGCGTTTGTTTGGCAACATGTATGCAGGCGAGTTGATCTTCATGTTGATTGCGCTGATGGGCGCCGCTTGGGCAGGAACCGTCGGGTCGGGTCTGCTCTGGATCGGTGGTGTCATCGCCGGTACCCTGTGGGCCATCTTCCATATCCTGATCATTACCCTGCAAGCTTTCATCTTCATGATGCTGACGCTGGTGTATATCGGCCAGGCGCATGAAAGTCATTAAGTTATAAACCCCCGCTTTTTTCATCAACCTTCACTTTTCAAACACAAGGAGTCATCATGGAAGGCAACATCGTTGGTTTCGTCGCGCTGGCCGCCGGCCTGATCATCGGTCTGGGCGCTGCAGGCGCTTGTATCGGCATCGGCATTATGGGCAGTCGCTTCCTGGAAGCATCCGCTCGTCAGCCTGAGCTGATGAATACCCTGCAAACCAAGATGTTCCTGTTGGTTGGTCTGATCGATGCTGCGTTCATTATCGGTACCGGTATCGCTCTTTGGTATACGACCGCCAATCCGTTCATCAAATAAGCGGCTTTACCCTTTACGTTCGATAACGCTTAAAGGAGCGAAACCGTGAATTTGAACGCAACGCTATTCGCACAGCTGGTTGTGTTCTTTATTTTGGCGTGGTTCACGATGAAATTCGTGTGGCCACCCATCATGAAGGCGCTTGACGAGCGTGCGGGCAAGATCGCCGATGGTCTGGCAGCGGCTGACAAGGCGAAAACCGATCTGCAGCTGGCGGAGCGTCGTGCAACCGACGAGCTGCGCAAGGCGCGGGAAGCTTCGAATGAATTGCGTGCCGGGGCTGAGCGCCAGGGCGCACAATTACTGGATGAGGCACGTTCGGAAGCGGCCCGGATTGTTGCTGCTGCGCGAACTGCAGCCGAGTCCGAAGCGGCTGTTGCCGCACAGCGCGCCAGAGAAGCGCTGCGTGATCAAGTTGCCATGCTGGCTGTTGCCGGCGCAGAGAAGATTCTCCGCAAGGAAATCGATGCTGCGAAACATGCCGACCTGCTCAGCCAGTTGAAAGCGGAACTGTAAACGCCATGGCCGAGAACGTCACCGTCGCTCGCCCCTATGCGGAAGCGGCATTTGCCATGGCCAAATCGGGTGCTGCCTTGGCAGTCTGGGATAGCGCTCTGGCAAGAATGGCTACAGTCTCTGCTGATGAGCAGATGCAGGAGTGTATTGATGACCCGCGGATTCCTCCGAAGACCTTGGGCGATTTGTTCCTGGGCGTCTGCGGAGAGCTGACAGAGGAGCAGAAAAGCTTCGCAAATCTTCTGGTCGAGAATCGACGTTTGAAAGTCTTGCCGGAAATTAGCGAACTCTTCGAACAGCTGAAGAATGCCGAGGAAGATACTCGCGAGGCTATTGTCAGCACGGCATTTCCGCTGAACGATGCACAAGTCAACAATCTGGTGGCTGATCTGGAGCGCAAATTCGGTTGCAAGATCAAGGCAACCATTGAAATTGCGCCGGAATTGATCGGTGGTGTCCGTATTGCCCTGGGCGACCAGGTAATCGATGCATCCGTCCGCGGCAAGCTCGCCGCGATGGCGGTTACGCTAAAGAACTAGGAGTTTTTTCCATGAATCTCAATCCCTCCGAAATCAGCGATCTGATCAAGAGCCGGATCCAGAACATGCAGTTGGCAGCCACCGCCAAGAACGAAGGCACGGTGGTGTCGGTGACGGACGGTATTTGTCGTATTCACGGTCTGGCAGACGTCATGCAGGGCGAAATGCTGGAGTTCCCGGGCAATACCTTCGGGCTGGCGCTTAACCTTGAGCGAGACTCGGTCGGCTCCGTGGTCATGGGTGACTATGAGCATATTTCGGAAGGTGATACCGTCAAATGCACAGGTCGCATCCTCGAAGTGCCGATCGGCCCAGAACTTCTGGGTCGTGTCGTGAATGCTTTGGGAGAACCTATCGACGGTAAGGGACCGATCAACGCCAAATTGACCGACAAGGTCGAGAAAGTCGCTCCGGGCGTAATCTGGCGCAAGTCGGTTTCGCAACCGGTACAGTCAGGTTTGAAGGCTATCGATTCCATGGTACCTATCGGTCGCGGACAACGCGAACTGATCATTGGTGACCGTCAGACCGGAAAGACCGCGGTTGCTGTCGATACGATCATCAACCAGAAGGGTCAGAACATGTTCTGTATCTACGTGGCAATCGGCCAAAAGGCCTCGACGATTGCCAACGTGGTGCGGAAACTCGAAGAGCGCGGCGCGATGGAATACACCATCGTGGTTGCTGCATCGGCCTCCGACTCGGCAGCCATGCAATTCCTCGCTCCTTATGCTGGATGCACGATGGGTGAGTACTTCCGCGACAACGGCATGGACGCCCTGATCATATATGACGATTTGACCAAACAGGCCTGGGCCTACCGCCAGATCTCCCTGCTGCTGCGTCGTCCGCCGGGTCGGGAAGCTTATCCGGGCGATGTGTTCTATATTCACTCCCGACTGCTTGAGCGCGCCGCACGGGTTTCGGAAGCCTGGGTGGAGCGCCACACGGGGGGGAAGGTTACTGGCAAAACTGGTTCGCTCACGGCTCTGCCGGTGATTGAAACACAGGCCGGTGACGTATCCGCGTTTGTGCCGACCAACGTAATCTCGATTACCGATGGTCAGATTTTCCTTGAGACAGACCTGTTCAACGCCGGTATCCGTCCCGCCATGAACGCCGGCGTCTCGGTGTCCCGCGTCGGTGGTGCTGCCCAGACTAAAGTAATCAAGAAGCTTGGCGGCGGTGTGCGACTTGCCCTTGCACAATATCGCGAACTCGCCGCATTTGCCCAGTTTGCATCCGATCTTGACGACGCCACCCGCAAGCAGTTGGAGCGTGGTCGTAGAGTGACCGAACTGATGAAGCAGCCGCAGTTTGCTCCGCTATCAGTTGCAGAAATGGCGGTTTCACTGTTCGCAGCCAACCAGGGATTCCTCGACGACGTCGATAATGCCAAGATTCTCTCTTTCGAAGCCGCTCTACATCAGTTCATGCGTCAGCAACATGCCTCACTGATGGAGAAGATCGAAAGTTCGCGCGATCTGGATAAGGACGGCGAAGCTGAAATGGCCAGTGCAGTTGCGGCATTCAAGAAAACCTGGGCTTGATCGCACACCGATAATTTAGGAGAGCGCGATGCCAGGCGGCAAGGAAATTCGCACCAAGATCAAGTCGGTACAAAACACCCGCAAGATCACCAAAGCCATGGAGATGGTGGCTGCATCCAAAATGCGCAAAGCGCAAGAGCGGATGCGGTCCGCGCGTCCCTACAGCGAGAAGATCCGCGGACTGGCGGCCCACCTTGCGGCAGCGAATGTGACGGAATACCGCCATCCATTCCTGACGAAGATGGTCGAAGACCAGAAGCCGAAACGGGTTGGCGTAATCGTTGTGACAACCGACAAGGGTCTGTGTGGCGGCTTGAATACGAACATTCTGCGGATGACGCTGACCTCGATGCGGGGCTGGGAAGCGGACGGCGCAACAGAAATCAGGGCGAGTTGTATTGGCAACAAGGGCTTGGGTTTCATGCAGCGTCTGGGCGCCAATGTGGTATCACATGTCGTTCATCTGGGCGATACACCGCATCTTGACAAGCTGATCGGACCGGTCAAGGTGATGATCGATGCCTTCCAAAAGGGAGAAGTCGATGTCGTCTATATTGCCTACACCAAATTCGTCAATACCATGCGACAGGAACCGGTCATGGAGCAGTTGCTGCCTTTGTGCGGTGACCGGTTGGGCACGCCGCAGGGCAGTTGGGATTATCTGTATGAGCCAGACGCTCGTGTCGTCATCGATGACTTGCTGATTCGTTACACCGAGGCGCTGATTTATCAGGCGGTGGCGGAAAACATGGCTTCGGAGCAGTCGGCGCGGATGGTGGCCATGAAGGCGGCAACTGACAACGCAGGTAACGTGATCAAGGAATTGCAGCTGATATATAACAAGGCACGGCAAGCTTCGATCACCAAAGAGATTTCGGAAATCGTCGGTGGCGCTGCAGCCATCGCAGGTTAATTCATCAGTAATTTAAGGAAACTACCATGAGCAACGGAAGCATCGTTCAGTGTATTGGCGCGGTGGTGGATATCAAATTCCCCCGCGAATCCATGCCCAAGGTGTTTGAGGCGTTGGTTCTAGACGCAGCCGATATCGGCAACGCCGAAGCGGGTCTGACATTCGAGGTTCAGCAGCAAATCGGCGACGGTGTAGTCCGCACCATCGCACTGGGCTCTTCCGATGGTCTGCGGCGCGGCATGGAGGTCAAGGCAACCGGAGCACCGATCTCGATTCCTGTGGGTACTGGAACACTAGGTCGCATCATGGATGTACTGGGCCGTCCTATCGACGAAGCGGGCCCGATTCCATCCGATGAAATTCGTCCGATTCACAATAAGGCGCCGAAGTTTGATGAATTGTCTCCCTCGGTTGACCTGCTGCCTACCGGTATTAAAGTTATTGACTTGATCTGCCCCTTCGCGAAGGGCGGCAAGATCGGCCTGTTCGGCGGTGCTGGCGTTGGCAAGACCGTCAACATGATGGAACTGATCAACAACATCGCCAAGTCCTACGGCGGCTTCTCCGTCTTCGCCGGTGTGGGCGAGCGTACCCGCGAGGGCAACGACTTCTACCACGAGATGGAAGAGTCCAAGGTGCTCGATAAGGTCGCCATGGTTTTCGGCCAGATGAACGAACCGCCTGGTAACAGACTGCGCGTTGCGCTGACCGGCCTGACAATGGCCGAGAAGTTCCGTGACGAAGGAAAAGATATCCTGTTCTTCGTCGATAACATCTACCGTTACACGCTGGCTGGTACGGAAGTATCCGCACTGCTGGGACGCATGCCTTCCGCAGTAGGTTACCAGCCGACGCTGGCGGATGAAATGGGTCGTCTCCAGGAGCGCATTACCTCGACCAAAACCGGTTCGATCACATCGATCCAGGCGGTGTACGTGCCTGCCGACGACTTGACCGATCCCTCACCCGCCACTACCTTCGGCCACCTTGACGCTACCGTCGTGCTGTCGCGTGACATCGCCTCGCTGGGTATCTACCCTGCCGTTGATCCGCTCGACTCCACCTCGCGCCAGCTCGACCCGCTCGTTGTTGGTGAAGAACACTACACGGTGGCCCGTCGTGTGCAATCCAACCTGCAGCGCTACAAGGAACTGCGCGACATCATCGCCATTCTTGGTATGGACGAACTGGCGCCTGAGGATAAGCTGGCCGTGGGTCGCGCACGGAAGATCCAGCGCTTCCTTTCGCAGCCGTTTAACGTAGCAGAAGTGTTCACCGGATCGCCGGGCAAGATCGTGCCGCTGGCCGACACCATCAAGGGCTTCAAGATGATCGTCGATGGCGAGTGCGACAGTCTGCCTGAGCAGGCGTTCTACATGGTCGGCGGCATCGAAGAAGCTTTCGAGAAGGCCAAGACTCTTCAGTAAAGGGCTAACGCCATGTCAATGACTGTACATGTCGATGTGGTGAGTGCGGAAGAGTCCATCTTTTCCGGACTCGCCGAATTTGTGGTCCTACCGGGACAGGCAGGTGAGTTGGGTATTCTTCCTGGCCACATGCCCTTGATGACGACGATCAAGCCGGGTGCGGTGCGTCTCAAATTGCCGCAACAGGAACAGGAAGAGTTGATCTTTGTCGCGGGAGGAATTCTTGAAGTTCAGCCCGGAGTAGTTACCGTACTTGCTGATACGGCGATTCGCGGTAAGGATCTCGACGAAGCGAAAGCACTGGATGCCAAGCGCCATGCCGAGGAAGCGATGGCTGACAGGAGCGCTGAACTGGATTATGCGCGTGCTCAGGCTGAACTGGCCGAGGCCGTTGCGCAATTGGCGGCGATCCAGAAACTACGCAGAAAATGATCCTCACTCGAGATGAGTAACTGAAAAGGGCAGCCTAGGCTGCCCTTTTGCTTCGTCGGGGAGGGTGTGTTTATGCGACACAGTAAAGAAGTCAAAAAACTGGCTACAGATAAAGTTCGCGAAGGCAACACAGCACTGTTTGATATAGCACAAGAGTTTCAGGTTTCAACTAATACCTTGCGTACCTGGTTGCGTGAAAGTGAAGCATTGAGCAGAGCGCAACAAAGCGCGAAGCGGGCAGCGAGCGGATTAACCGACGAGCGGCGTACCGCAGTAAGTCAAAGGCAACGTTTGCTGATGCATGCCGTAGATGAAAGTCCCGCGACTATTATTGTGACTGACTCAGAAGGCAAGATCGTCTTCGCCAATCCAAAATTCTCGACGACTACCGGCTATCGAACAGAAGAAGCCATTGGAAAAACGCCGCGTTTGCTCAAATCAGGAGAGACGTCACCCGAGGATTACCGTAGGTTATGGAAAGCAATAAAAGCGGGGAAGGAATGGCACGGTGTTTTCCATAACAAACGCAAAGATGGCTCACTGTACTGGGAAAGAGCATCCATCTCGCCTGTTCATGATGCCAAAGGTAAGATCACTCACTTCATGGCAGTGAAAGAGGACATAACCGAGTTCATGGAAGCAGATGCTGCGCGTCGACGCTCAGCCTCAGGTTTCGTCGAGGCTCTGTCGGTACTGCCGGATGCAGTCGTGCTCGTCGATAAAGATGGGCACATCCTGATGGCTAATCATGCTGCCGAGCAACTGTTTGGCACGAAGGTGGCCGAAGGAACCCCATTTGCCGAATTGAACCTGCTCTGGGTTGATGAAAACGGGATGTCCCTGGCGTATGTGGATCATCCTTTGGTGCGGGTTCTGGATGGGAAGACATACGACTCGAATCAAGCGATGAAAATCGGTGTCGCACCACCCACTGGCGGTATGCACTGGCTGCGAATGGATGTACGCAACGTGTCTCGTCCAGAATCACATGATGTGGCAGCTCTGCTGGTTCTGAGAGAGGACAATCCGAAAAGGTCCGAATGAAAGTCGGCGCTGGTGTGACGGCAACAGATCAGGGTTTCAGAGCAGAAACACGCCGATCAAGGCGTTGGAGGTCAGCTTCAAGGCAAGCAATGGACTCAGCGAAGGCGCGCAAATCCTCACTACGGGTGAAATTGCGTGATTCGATGGTGAGATACTCGGTTAAGTTGTCAGCCATCCGCTGAACAAACTGATGCTGAGCCACAAGCAGGCCTTTACCGGCATTGAAGAGGCGATGCGCGGGAATATCGCCGAAGACTCTTGCAAAATCCTCCTCAGCATCCCAACGTAGATTGCGCATGACAAAAGAAAGCTCGGTGGCGAACTCGGCATTTCCGGAAACCACGGCTTCAGACATAACTCTTTCAAAACCGGAAGAAATCAAAAAAATGGCGTTAGCTGGCAAGCTAATGTGGACATCAGGAGGGGTAACGGGTGTGCTTGAGGGAAGCGGTGAGAAAGTTCCCTCATCGTCGACTAGAAAGCTCACTGCAAAGGGGGGAATGTCGAAATGCGCAGTCTTGCCCGCAAAAGGTCGCAGCCGCTCTGTTGCCCATGGGGATGATTGAAGCAGACGATTGAAAACAACAAAGAAAACAGAACTGAACATTACATCTTGTAACCGCGGTGCAGAGCGACAACTCCGGCAGTCAAATTAAAATATTCAACACGGGACAAACCAGCGGACTCAATCATCGACTTGAGGGTCTCTTGGTCTGGATGCATACGAATCGACTCGGCCAGGTACCGGTAGCTCTCTGAATCTTTGACTACTTTATCGCCCAGCCAGGGTAGAACTTTGAAAGAATAAAAATCATAGGCCGGTGAAAGTGGTTGCCACACTTTGGAAAATTCGAGAACCAGCAACCTGCCGCCAGGGCGTAGTACGCGACGCATCTCGGACAGTGCGACTTCCTTATGCGTCATGTTGCGCAAACCGAATGCCACGGTGACGAGGTCAAAATAATCGTCCGGAAAAGGGAGTTTCTCGGCGTCGCACTGAGCGACAGGACCGATCTTACCTTCATCTATCAAGCGATCACGGCCACGGCTAAGCATCGCGTGATTGATATCGGTGAGCCACACTTCGCCGGTGGTAGAAACTGCTTTGCGGAAGGCTGAAGTGAGGTCCCCCGTTCCGCCGGCGATGTCGAGAACGCGATCACCAGGGCGGGCGGCAGCCACTTGCAGAGTAAACATTTTCCAGAGTCGATGCAGTCCGCCCGACATCAAATCGTTCATCAGGTCGTACTTGTCGGCCACGGAAGAAAAGACACCTTTGACCCGACGAGCCTTCTCTTGTTCGGGAACGGTTTGGAAACCGAAATGAGTGTCAGCCATAAGTAAGATCCTTAATGCTTGCTACCGCAGCCGCCAGATTTGGGAGGCAGAGTCGTGCTATCTATGTCGCGACTGGCGCTTGCTGCGGTGATTCTAGCCAGATAGTCAGACCAAAGTTCATCGTGATTCTTGCCCAATGAATAGAGAAGATCCCAGGAATAAATGCCGGAATCGTGGCCATCGGAAAAAATCGGTTGAACAGCATAATTCCCTACGGGTTCAATTGCTTTGATTTCGACATTGCGTTTTCCGGTTTGCAGGGTTTCCTGCCCGGGGCCATGTCCGCGTACTTCTGCAGAGGGAGAGAAAACACGCAAGTACTCGTAGGTCAGACGGAAATGACTGCCGTCCGTAAACGTCAACTCCATCTCGCGGGACAGTTGATGAAGCTTGATTTCAGTGGGTATCGGGGTCTGACGATCTAATCCGGCCATGATGGTATTCAGTAAAGTGGAGATCAGTCGCAACTGGGGCTGAAGTTCGATATAGCAATGATATATCTTGCAAAAGCTTCAGAATGAAGAGTTTCGTTCCATGGCAAGCTGCTGACGTTGCATGAACTCATCCATGCTGTCGATACCTCGCAAGAGCAGGATAGTGGCCCTTACGGCGGCTTCGAGGAGAACCGCGAGGTTACGGCCTGCAGCAACAGGTAAGACGACCTTGCGGATAGAAACGCCCAGAACATTTTCAGTCAAAGCATCGAGCGGCAAACGCATCATTTCGCCTGTACCGGGGGTGGGACGCTGTAGGTGCGCGATCAACTTTAGGCGCATCTTGCGACGACAAGCGGTCTCGCCAAAAACGGTACGAATGTTAAGAAGGCCTAGCCCGCGAACCTCGATGAAATCCTTGAGAAGCTCGGGGCAGCGTCCTTCAAGAACATCGGGTGCAACACGTGAAACTTCGACCACATCGTCGGCGATCAAACCATGACCGCGCGTGATCAATTCAAGACCCAGTTCGCTTTTGCCAACGCCCGAATCGCCGGTAATCATGACGCCAATACCGAGCACGTCCATGAACACGCCGTGTAGCGTGACGCTCTCGGCAAGCTGCCGCGAAACATACGAGCGCAATGCGTCGATGACTTGGGCAGAGGGCAAGGGGGTGGAGAAAAGCGGAGTGTCGGTGGCCTCGCAAGCGAAGCGGATTTCTTCAAGAATGTCGCAATCATCGGCAACGATGATGGCAGGCGGATGAGCGTCAATGACCTGCTGGAAAATATGTTCTTTGGGATTGTCAAGATGTCGCTTGTACCAGATGATCTCGGGAGAGCCAAGTACTTGCACGCGATCCGGATGAATCAGATTCAAATGCCCAACCAGATCGGCAGGTGAAACATCGTCACGATTGACGGAAATCTCGCGATTGAGCGTGCCGCCGACCCAAGAGAGGTGTAGGCGGTCGCGGTTCCGTTCGAACAGCTGGGCAACGATCAGCTGGCGGATTGCCACTGGGAAAAAAGTGTGTGTGCAGCGTCAGAGTCGGGTGCGGAGGCAATTAGCTCGCGAAAGCGCTTGTCGCTGAACATCTGGGCTAGTTCCGAGAGCAGTTGCAAATGGTGTTCGCTGGCAGCTTCGGGAACAAGGAGAACAAATACCAGATTGACTGACAGACCATCTGGAGAATCGAATGGGACTGGAGCGGATAGCCGGAAAAAGGCGCCATGCGCTTCCTTTAAACCCTTGATCCGTCCGTGCGGAATGGCAATGCCGAGGCCGAGGCCAGTGGAGCCCATTTTCTCGCGTGCGAACAATGCGTCGTAAACAGTGCTGCGAGAAATCGCATAGCGATTCTCGAAAAGCAGACCGGCCTGCTCGAAAACGCGTTTCTTGCTGCTGGCGTCGAGATTGACGACGACGTCGTCTCGGGCAATTAAACTGGCTATCAGATTCATGGCTGATCGATATCACTACATGGGTGATGCCCATGGAAGCGGAGTTACAGCAAAGCAGGTGGTCAAACGGAAGGCGAAGTATATACCTCGCCCTCCGCAGGCGTACAAGTTGTCTATCTATTCGACGGAGGGACGCACATGACCGTGGTCATTGTGCTTGCTCTTGTACTTCTGGACCTGGCGGTCAAGCTTGTCAACCAGCAGATCGATGGCCGCGTACAGGTCGGCATCGCTGCTGTCGGCGAAAATATCCTTCCCTTTGACGTGCAGGGTGATCTCGGCTTTCTGAACAAGCTTTTCAACCGAAAGAATCACATGGACGCTGGTGACGTGATCGAAATGGCGAATGACTTTCTCAACCTTGGTGGAAACGTATTCGCGCAGGGCGGGGGTAACTTCGATGTGGTGTCCAGTGATATTGAGGTTCATGATGTCTCCTCTAGAGCGTTTTACGTAGATTGACCGGCGGGATAGTCATGGATTCGCGGTACTTGGCAACGGTACGCCGAGCCACCACGATTCCCTGTTCGCCGAGGATTTCCGCGAGTCGAGAGTCCGAGAGTGGCTTGTGACCATCCTCGGCGCTCACCAGCTGCTTGATCAGAGCCCTGATCGCGGTGGAAGAAGCCGCGCCGCCGGTATCGGTGGCGACGTGACTGCCAAAAAAATACTTGAGTTCGTAGATGCCGCGCGGACTGGACAAAAACTTCTGGGTAGTCACGCGGGAGATGGTTGATTCGTGTAGACCCACGGTCTCGGCAATTTCGCGCAGGGTAAGCGGACGCATCGAAACTTCGCCATGATCGAAAAAGGCGCGCTGTCGATCAACGATAGCCTGGGAAACGCGCGCAATCGTATCGAAACGCTGTTGCACGTTCTTGATCAGCCACTTGGCTTCCTGGAGCTGACCGCTGAGGTTGCTTCCACCGGCAGTGCGCTGCCGACGCAGCAAATCAGCATAGAGCCGGTTGATGCGCAGACGCGGCATGGCTTCGTGGTTGAGCTGGACGACCCAGGAACCGCGCAGCTTGCGGACGATGGCATCGGGGACGATGTAGCGAGTATCCAGCGGGGCAAATTGTGCGCCTGGTCGCGGGTTAAGGGAGCGAATCAAATCCTGAGCCAGCCGCAATTCCTCATCGCTGCAAGCCAGCGCTTTGCGGATACGTGTGTAATCACGATTGGCAAGCAGTTCGAGATGATCGCGAACGATCAAACGAGCGACGGCATTAACGGGGTCGGGGGGCAGATTGTCGAGTTGCAGCAGTAAACACTCGGCAGGGCTGCGCGCCCCGACGCCAGGAGGATCGAGGCTCTGCAGATGCTTCAAGGCGATGGCCAAGTCCTCGGCTACTTCATCCGGCTCACCCGTCATGTCCTCGGGTAATACCGCAGCCAGCTCTTCGAGCGACTGGGCCAGATATCCGTCGTCATCGAGGGCTTCTACCAGAAAGGCAACACGCAATCGATCACGACCGGTCAATTGGCTCAGTGCAAGCTGTGCGATCAAATGATCTCGCAAGCTGATCGAAGCCGCCTGAAGCTCGCCAGCATCGGCTTCGCTTTCGTCATTGGCATCACGCGGACCCTTGGCAGAGGAGCTGGGCCAATCCTGCCCGTCCTGCATCCAGTCGGAGGATTCGTTGTTGCCAGACTCGGAATAATCTTCTGAGGGGGCCGGCGCCTCGGCCTGGGTATGTGTCAGAGCATCGCCAGAGCCTGCGAAAACCGCCGGTTCTCCCGGCTCCTCACGCTCGAGCAGAGGGTTGTCTTGCAGTGCCTGCTCGATTTCCTGGTTCAACTCCAGCGACGACAATTGCAACAATCGGATTGACTGCTGCAACTGCGGCGTCAGGGCGAGATGTTGAGAAAGCCTGAGCTGGAGTGTCTGCTTCACAATGCTTACATTCTGAAGTGCTCGCCGAGATAAACGCGACGCACACTTTCATTATCGACGATCTCTGCGGGATGTCCAGCCGCCAGCACAACACCCTCATTGATGATGGTCGCGCGGTCGCAAATACCCAGGGTTTCGCGGACATTGTGGTCGGTGATCAACACGCCGATATCGCGTTCCTTAAGGAAGCGGATAATCTTCTGGATGTCGATAACCGCGATCGGATCAACACCGGCGAAGGGTTCGTCGAGCAGAATGAAGCGCGGTGAAGTTGCCAGCGCTCGGGCAATTTCGACACGTCGTCGCTCTCCGCCGGAAAGGGCGATGGCTTTCTGATCGCACAAATGGGAAATGTGCAGTTCCTCGAGTAGTTCGTCAAGCCGTGTGTCGAGGGTTGAAGCGTCGAAATCCTGCAATTCGAGAACCGCACGAATATTCTCCGCGACCGTCAGTTTGCGGAAAACCGAATTCTCTTGCGGCAGATAGGAAAGTCCAAGACGCGCCCGTCGATGGATAGGCATGTGGGTGATGCGTGTTTCCTGACCGGCTGTGTCGATATGGATCTCGCCTCCATCCGCCGCGATGAGGCCAACAATCATGTAGAAGCAGGTAGTTTTACCAGCACCGTTGGGTCCGAGCAGTCCGACCACCTCACCGCCATCGACATGCAGACTGACATCCTTGACTACGGTGCGGGCGCGGAATTTCTTGGAGAGATTGCGCACCGTCAAGCGCGTCATGCCTCGCTCTCCTTGAGAATCGTACACACTACCTGACTGGAAAACCCGCGTGATTGCAGGAAGCGCGCCTGACGCGCCCACTCGTTGCGATTGGCTGGTGCAGCAGGAAACTTCTTCTGCCAGATGGTACGGGCGCGGTCAATCTCGGCGGGTAGATCCGCTACCTGCAAATCAATCAACTCGTCGGCGACGCCCTTCTGGCGTAGCGTGCGACGCAGGCTGGATGATCCAAGCCGGGCGCTACGAGAGCGCACGAAACTCGCGGCAAAGCGCGCATCGGATTGCAGGCCGGAAGCAGCCAGTTCGTTCAACACAGTTTCGATTTCATCCGTAGTGCCGTGCGGCATCAACTTGGCGGTCAGTTCGGCGCGGGTATGCTCGCGTCGGGCCAACAAGCGGATCGCACGTTGGCGCAACTCGCTCACTCTTTCGCGGTCGTTTCGCCCAGCGGGGTGACACCCACCGCCGAGCGAATCTTGTTTTCTATCTCGAAAGCCACGTCGGCATGGGCGCGGAGAAACTCGCGGGCGTTGTCCTTGCCTTGGCCGATCTTTTCACCGTTATAGGCATACCACGCACCGGATTTATCAATGAACTTGTGCTCGACGCCCAGTTCGACCACCTCGCCCTCGCGCGAGATGCCTTCGCCGTAAAGAATGTCGAAGTGCGCCTCCCTGAACGGCGGAGCCACCTTGTTCTTGACGACCTTGACCTTGGTTTCGTTACCGATCACCTCGTCACCTTTCTTGATCGATCCGGTACGCCGGATGTCGAGACGTACCGAGGCATAAAACTTGAGTGCATTGCCGCCGGTAGTGGTTTCCGGGTTGCCAAACATGACGCCGATCTTCATGCGAATCTGGTTGATGAAGATCACCAGGGTATTGGTGCGCTTGATGTTGGAGGTGAGTTTGCGCAGCGCCTGACTCATCAGGCGCGCTTGAAGGCCCGGGAGTTGGTCGCCCATTTCGCCTTCGATTTCGGCGCGCGGGACCAAGGCCGCGACAGAGTCGATGACGATCAGGTCTACACCACCCGAACGTACCAGCATGTCGGCAATTTCAAGCCCCTGTTCGCCGGTGTCCGGTTGGGAAATCAGCAGATCGGGGACATTCACGCCGAGTTTTCCGGCATACACCGGGTCAAGGGCATTTTCCGCGTCGATGTAAGCGGCGGTGCCGCCGAGTTTCTGGACCTCCGCCACAACTTGTAAGCAGAGCGTGGTCTTGCCCGAAGACTCCGG
Organism: uncultured Methyloversatilis sp.; assembly: GCA_964488825.1. GTDB lineage: Bacteria > Pseudomonadota > Gammaproteobacteria > Burkholderiales > Rhodocyclaceae > Sulfuricystis. Next base: position 49,451 of record CAZAWN010000001.1, read on the forward strand.
ACCATAGATTTCAACCACGCGACCACGCGGCAATCCGCCCACGCCCAAAGCAATGTCCAAGCCCAGGGAACCGGTCGATACCACTTGCAGATCATTTTCGATCTGGCCCTCACCCATTTTCATGATGGAGCCCTTGCCGAACTGCTTCTCGATCTGCGCCAGCGCCGCTTGTAGGGCTTTCGCTTTGTTGTCTTCCATTGGATTTCCTTTACGATTATGTCTGGATTATGGCATGTTTCTTGCGCGCTCGATCAGGCCTGAGAGACCGCAAATAACTGCCTGGCGCCGGATCGACTCGCGGTTGCCGTCGAAAAGTCGGCGCTCGCATGACGGCACTTGAATCGCTCCCGCCGGGTCCTTAGCGCACCAGCCGAAACAAACCGTGCCGACCGGCTTCTCGGCCGAGCCGCCGCTCGGGCCGGCGATGCCGGTAATGGCAAGAGAAATGGTGGCTTTCGAGTGCAATAAAGCGCCTGACGCCATCTCGGCCGCCGTTTCGACACTGACTGCGCCAAACGTTTCTATGGTGTGCATAAGGACACCAAGCATATCCGTTTTTGCCGCGTTTGCATAGGTGACGAAACCGCGCTCGAACCAGACAGAACTTCCAGGAGTGTGAGTGATAACTTCTGCGGCCCAACCTCCGGTGCACGATTCGGCAGTGGCGATCAGGAATTTGCGCGCGGAGAAAATCAAGCCGATCTCATGGGAAAGCGCGGCGAGCTGCTCATCCATCAAAGAAACGACTCCACTAGAACTTTGATGATTGCCAGCGTCAGCACCGTGTAAGCGGCGGCGACAAGATCGTCCATCATCACGCCGAAACCGTTCTTCACCTGCCTGTCGAAATAGTTGGCTGGCGGGGGTTTGTAGATGTCGTAGATGCGGAACCAGAGGAAGGCGGCAAACTGCCAGAGCAGTTCATCGGGGGTGAGCAGCAGGACTGCCCAGAACGGCACAATCTCGTCCCAGACGATGCTACCGTGGTCGACTACGCCCAATGCTCGACCGGCAATCTGGCAGGCAGTGACGCCGAGGGCGAAGGCAAGCACCAGAAACAGGGCAAGGGCCAGGTCGTCGGGAAAGATGCTGCGCAGGAAGGGAAACGTCAGCCAGGCGAACAAGGTCCCCACCGTGCCAGGCGCAACCGGCGACAAGCCGCTGCCCATGCCGCATGCGACAAAATGCGCCGGATGGGAAAGCAGAAAACGCAGGGTGGGTGGGGGCAGTTTGGCCATGGTCAGTCGGCCCGGGGTTGTGTCATCGGGCGTTGACCAGGTTCTCGATCAGGCGACGAATTTCGGCGGGCTCCATCGGCTTGTCGCAGATGGCCGAGACGCCGGCCTGTTCGACGGCCGCCAGACGGCTGCTGTTGCTCTCGCTGGTGACCATGAGAATGGGGACCGAGCATTGCCAGCTTTGTTGACGGATGTACTCGGTGAGCTGTCGGCCGTCCATTTCCGGCATGTTGTAATCGGTCATCACCAGATCGACCATGGTTTCAGCCAGTTTGGCCACTGCCTCCTGACCATCGCCGGCTTCGATGATGTCCTCGATACCCAGCGATTCGAGCAGGTGGCGCAGAAAGCGGCGCGTCATCGGACTGTCATCCACCAACAGGACGCGCAGGTTTTCCAGGTCCTCGGTGGCTACTGCGAGCTGTGTCGGAGCGAGGGTTTCCACTGCGGCCGTCAGGGCGCGTTGCAGATGTTGGGCTGTGCAGGGCTTGGGCACGATAAAGCAGGCCCCGGATTGGCGGATCGGATCGAGCACCTGAATTCGCGTTTCAGATGAGACAAGAATAAACGGAGTGAGCACCAACTCGGCCGTATTGCGCATCGCAAAAACCAGATCAGCCCCGGTCATGTCCGGCAAATACAAAGCACTGACGACGGCCGAAGGCGGCGCACTGCGCATCGCCTCGATGGCATCGGCACCGCTCCTGGCGGTGCGGCAGGTGGTGACGCCCAGTTCCGTCAACTGGGTGCGAATGGCGCGTTCCTGCATGGCGGAAGGTTCGACCAACAGCAAGGATAGTTCGGCAAACGAGCGGTTGATGGACATGATGAGAAGCTCAGGCGAAATGATCATAGCCGCGTCGAACGATATCAACCGGTGCACCGGTGGCATCGAAGACGGCGAGATGTCCCGGCGTACCGGGGGTGATACTGCCGATGCAATGCAGCGGCAGATCGAGGTGGGCTGCCAATGCGACAACTTCGCCATGCCGCGCCGAGGGGGCGGTAAAGAGCAGCTCGTAGTCGTCCCCGCCCGACAGATAGGCTTCGCGCGCGAAACTCGGCGCTGGCAGGACGGCTATCCTGAGCGTGGCGGCCAGTCCCGAGGCTGTCAGGATATGTCCGAGGTCGGCGAGCAAGCCGTCGGAGACATCAATGGCGGCTGTCGCCAGCCCGCGCAAGGCGATGCCGAGCTCAACCCGTGGCTGTGGGCGGTGCAGTGCGGCGAGGCAGTCAGTGAGCGCTGGCTCTGCCAGCAAGGTTTGTCCCTGCAGATGCGCCAAGCCCTGCGCGGCACGTCCGGGCGCCCCGGAAACCCAAATCTGGTCGCCGGCCTGTGCGCCCGAACGCAGCAGCGCCTGGCCGTTTGGGACTTCGCCGCAAATCGTGACGCAAAAATTCCGCGGGCCATGCGTTGTGTCGCCGCCGATCACATCAATCCCGAAACGGTCTGCGCAAGCGAAGAAGCCATGCGCAAACTTTTCAATCCAGCTTTCGGTGGCTGCCGGCAGGGCGGCGGCCAACAACGCCCACTTGGGCTGAGCTCCGATGGCGGCCATGTCCGACACATTCACTGCCAAAACTTTCCAGCCCAGATCTTCCGCCTCTGTATTGGCTAGAAAGTGAGTACCCGCTACGAGCATGTCCGTCGAGACTGCAAGGGTGCTACCGGGGGCAGGGGCGAACAAGGCGGCATCGTCGCCTACCCCCAGCAGGGTATGGCGGGTAGGACGCCGAAAGTATTTCTCGATCAAAGCAAATTCGGAGGGCATGCCCCAATATTACTTGCCTTGCGTCCTGCGCTTCGTCTGTGGAGAGGGCTTACTTCGCCGCTGTTTCGGCCGGACGCAACTCCGGGGCGAGTTTGTCGAGCACGCCATTGACGAACTTATGACCATCGGTGCCGCCGTAGGATTTGGTGAGTTCGATCGCTTCGTTGATGACGACACGCCAAGGCGTTTCGGGATGGTCGCGCAATTCGCAGGCCGCCATCAGCAGAATGCTGCGCTCGACGGGGGAAACCTCGTCCCACGGGCGTTCGATATGTGGTTCCAGCATAGCCCGCAAGGTGGCCAGATCGTTGAGGACGCCGTCGAGCAGACTATCGTAGAGCGGTCGGTGCGCTTTCTCGAAACCGGCAACAGATTCCACATGAGCAATGATGGCGGCCGAATCCTGACCCCCCACCAAGTGCTGGTAAAGGCCCTGCACAACGAACTCGCGCGCGCGATGGCGCGGACTGCTCGGGGTTTTCTTCTGCGGGTCGGTGCTCACTTAACGGCTTTCCGCAACACGATCTGCAGGTTGGCCATCTCGACCGCGCACTGGGCGGCTTCCATACCCTTTTGCGTCATGCGTACTTCTGCCTGATCGTCGTTTTCTACCGTGAGCACGGCATTGGCGATAGGTACGCCGGTGGCAAGTTGTACGTCGGTCACGCCGCGCGACGATTCGTTGGAGACGATCTCGAAATGGTAGGTCTCGCCGCGAATCACGCAACCCAGTGCGACGAGGGCGTCAAACTTGCCACTTTGCGCCATGGTTTGCAGCGCGAGGGGAATTTCCAGTGCACCGGGTACGCTGGCCAGCGTGACATCCGTTACGCCGAGACGCTGTAATTCATGCATGCAGCCGGATAACAAACCTTCGCCGACCGCCTTGTTGAAGCGCGCCATGACGATGCCGATGGCGAGACCGGCACCGGCCAGATCGGGTTCGACCTCGACCAGATCCGCGCGACCGAGGGGTGTTGCCTGGGTATGGGGTGTAAAGCTCATAGGGTTGCTCGGGTTGTCAAAGGGCCAGTTGATCGGGAGACAAGTAACCGCATACTTCCAGGCCAAAGCCTGCCATGCTCGGCATCTTGCGCGGGCTGGAGAGCAGGCGCATCTTGCCGACGCCCAGTTCGCGCAGGATTTGCGCGCCGATGCCGTAGAGGCGCGGGTCCCATTTGGCGGCGGGTGTCGCCGTATCGTTGTTCAACACCTGCAACAGGTTGGTGCCTGTCTCATTGCGATGGAGCAATACGATGACGCCGCTATCAGCCTGGGCGATGGCGCGCATCGCCATGTCGATGCTGAAGCTGTGACGCTGGCTCTGGCAGTCGAGGAAGTCGAGGACCGACACGGGTTCATGAACGCGCACCAAGGTTTCCAGATCATGCGCGATGGCGCCGCGCGTTAGCGCCAGATGCACGTCACCGTTGGTTTGATCGCGGAAGGCGCGCAGGCGGAAACTGCCGTGTGTGCAGATCACTTCCTTGTCGGCGACGCATTCGACGAGTTTCTCGTTTTCCGACCGGTACTGGATCAGATCGCGAATGGTACCGATCTTCAAGCCGTGTTCGCCGGCGAACTCCAGCAGATCGGGCAGGCGCGCCATCGTGCCGTCGTCCTTGAGAATCTCGCAGATCACCGCGGACGGGTCGCATCCGGCCATCTGGGCGAGGTCGCAGCCCGCTTCGGTATGGCCAGCGCGCACCAGCACGCCGCCCTTTTGCGCCATCAGCGGAAAGATGTGGCCGGGTTGGACGATATCGCTTGGTCTGGCGTTTCTCGCTACGGCGGCCTGCACGGTGCGGGCGCGGTCATGGGCCGAAATCCCGGTGGTGACGCCCTCGGCCGCTTCGATGGATAGGGTGAAGGCGGTGCCGTGGGGGGTCTTGTTGTCGCGCACCATCAGGGGCAGATCGAGCTGGCGGCAACGGCTTTCGGTCAGCGTCAGGCAGATCAGCCCGCGGCCGTACTTGGCCATGTAGTTAATCGCCTCGGGCGTGACATGTTCGGCGGCGAGGACGAGGTCGCCCTCGTTCTCGCGGTCTTCCTCATCGACGAGGATGACCATTCTGCCGGCGCGCAGCTCGGCGACAATTTCTTGGACTGGACTGATGCTCACAATAGATCGGACTCCGTAGGAAGGCGCGCATTCTACGCCGCGTCGGGTGGCTTGGTCAGGCGCCCAACAAGCGTTCGAATTCTGCTGCAGGCAGAGGCTTGGCATACAGGTAGCCTTGGCCGAAATGACATCCGAGACAGTTCAGGAAATCTGCTTGTGCCTGGGTTTCGACTCCCTCGGCGACAACTTCCAATTTCAGCGCGTGTGCTACCTGAATGATGGCGGTAACGATTTCTTCGTCCTCGCGCGATGCACCAATGTCTTTGACGAACGAGCGATCAACCTTGAGTAGATGAATAGGCAAGCGCTTTAGATAGCTGAAGCTTGAATAACCGGTACCGAAGTCATCGACCGCGACGGTAATCCCGATGTCGACCAGTCTGGACAGGGCATCGATGGCCATGTCCGGCTTGGCCATGACGGTGGACTCGGTTACTTCGATCTGCAGGAAGTCGGGAGCCAGCGCATGACGCGCCAGCGTGCTTTTCACCTTGTCGGTAAAGTCCGGGTTGTCGAGCTGGCGTGCCGACACATTGACTGCGACGGGTCCGGCAATGATGCCCTGGCTGCTCCAGTGCTTCATCTGGGCGCACGCGGCATCGAGCACCCAGTCGCCGATCGCCTCGATCAGGCCGGTTTCCTCGGCCAGCGGGATGAAATCGGCCGGCGAGATCATGCCCATCTGCGGATCGCGCCAGCGGATCAGGGCTTCCATGCCGCACTGGCGGCGATCAATCAGGCAGATCTTGATCTGGTAGAACAGTTCGAATTCGTTGTTCGCCAAAGCCCGGCGCAAGGCCGCTTCCATCTGCAGGCGCTGCTGGGCGCGTTCGTTCATGGCGGCATCGAAGAAGCGGAGCGTTCCCCGCCCGGATTGCTTTGCTGCGTACATCGCGACATCGGCATTGCGCAGCAGGGTGGCGGAATCCGTCCCGTCCTGCGGGTAGATGCTGATGCCGATGCTGGCGCCGACATGCAGCGTCTGATCGGATATCAGGAAGGGCTGGGTAATGTCGGCGATGATTTTCTCCGCAATGTAAGCGGCGTCAGCGCTGTGCTCGATATTGGCGAGCACGACGAATTCGTCGCCACCCTGCCGCGAGACTGTATCGCTGGCGCGCACGCAGGCGGTCAGCCGACTGGCAGCCTGCTGCAGGAGCTTGTCACCCACCAGGTGGCCGAGACTGTCGTTGATGACCTTGAAGCGATCGAGATCGATGAAGAGCAAGGCGATACGCTTGCCATCGCGCTCGCCCATCCTGATTGCATGTTCGAGCCGGTTCTGCAGCAGCATCCGGTTGGGCAGCCGGGTCAGGGCGTCATGGTAAGCCTGAAAGCGGATGTGCTCGTCCTTGCGCCGTGCATCGGTGATGTCGGTCATCACGGCAATGCGGCGATGGGGCGCCCCTGCGGCATTGCTGATCGTCGTGATGCTGGTCCATTGCAAGTAGGCCTCGCCATCCTTGCGCCGGTTCCACAATTCTCCCCGCCACTTCCCGAAAGCCTGGAGTGAGGACCACATCTCGCTATAAAAACTCTCGGGTTGGTGATCCGAACGCAACAGCCGTGGCGTCTTCCCGACGGCCTCCTCCTCCGCGTAGCCGGTGATCGCGGTGAAGGCCGGATTGACCGACAGGATGGTGCCGTGAGCATCGGTAATCATGATGCCCTCGAAGGTGTGGGAGAACACGCCGGCCGCCAGTTCAAGCGCTTCGCCATAGGCTTTGGCTTGCATCAGAGCGATTTCCTTGGCGGCATTTGCCTCCTGCAGTTGGGCATTGGTTTCGACCAACTGGTCTGTTCGCACCTGCAGGTTGTGGCGCATGTGATTGATGCTCTGCGCCAGCTCATGGATTTCATCGTCCGGACTGGATGGATAGCTGGCATCAAGCTGCAGGGGCGAGCTGAGCTCGCCCGTCGCCATGCGGCGGGTGTGCTGGTTTATCTGTCTAACCGGTTCGGTGATCATGCGGCGAACCAGTAGCAGGACGAGAGCCGCTACTACGGCAACCTTGAGAGCATTCAGTAACAGAACCAGTCCCAGCCGCTGCCAGGTGCGTTGCAGGGCGCCGGCATTGCTGGCGGCCACTTCGAGCGTGCCGATGACCTGCGTTACGCCTCGATACTCGTACTGAACCTGATAATGACGGGACAGCTGCTGGTTGATCGGCCGGTTGCCGCTCACAGCAACCTGTTCCTGATCGGTACGAATCCCGGCGTATGTGAAATCCGGCAGCTGTCGCATGCCCTCCGTAAGCACCTGCAGTGCCGGCCGGTCCATGACCCACAAGCCCTGCCTGACGCTCGGTAAGTAGGCAGTTTCGATCTCGATGAAGCGCGTTTTGATATCGCTGATATCGCGGGTGTATTCGAAATAGAGCTGGGCGGCGGTAATGAAACTGGCGATCAGGCTACTGGTCAGCAGCGTCAGCAACACGAGCCGGCGGCCAAGGCGCTGGCGGCCAGTGTATGGGGCGACAGTCATTGAGATTTTCCAAATCCCGGCAGGGAATTCGCTGCAATACGCTGATAGCTGCCGTCGGCCTTCATCGCGCGCAAGGCTCTGGCGGCCGGTTCCGCAAGGTGCTCATGTTTCTTGTGCAGATACATGAACATTTCCGTGGTGGCGAGGGGTGGCCGCAGCATGTGCGCTTTGAGGCCCAATTCGGTCAGCAGATGATTGCCCTGCCAGCGTTCGTAGAGCACCAGGTCGGCGCGGTTGTTGGTCAGCAGGGAAAAGAGCTGGGGAGCGGTTTGCACCTTGGTGACCGGCGTACCGGGCGGCAGGTTGTTTTCAAAGATCTTCCAGCCGTTGATGAAGCCGACCTGGTAAGCCTTGATGTCCTGGAATCCGATGGACGCGAGATCGGTTCGGGTGGCATAGGCGACAAACTCGTTGTCGATGATTTTCTCGTCGATAAGAACCAGATTGGGATAGGCTTTTTCCAGTCCCCTGATACGCAATGCCACACCGTCGTCAAGGCCGCTGTTGGCATTGAGCATGGCACGCTCCGAAGCCTCGTAACGGAGGGCTTCGGCCTGCAAGCCGAGGCGGCGGAAGACCTCTGGCACCAGTAAATCGAGGAAGCCTCTCTTGTCTGGCTGAAAATAGGGTGCATTCACGCCACTGTTCAAACGCAGTGGTTCGGCATGCACTGCATCGGTGGCAGTAAGGATCAATGCGGCCGGGATCAGCCAGCGGAAGAAGGCAGCGATAAGCATCGCCCGCATTTTATGGGCAAAGTCGCTCTGTACTGCCCCGGGAAAACAGCGGCCACCGGCGTGACTATGACACTGAGCGCCGGCCCGGCGCAGGCTTACTCCTCGTTGTCTTTGCCGTGGCCGCCGTGGTGTTTGGCGGTCAGGCGGTCCATCACGGCGAACAGCACGCCGGAGACGACGAAGGTCATGTGCAAACCGACTTTCCAAGCCAATTGCTCGTTGGTGTAGTGATCGACGTGCATGAAGGCCTTGAGCAACTCGATACCGGAGATCGCCACGATCGAGCCGATCAGCTTCATCTTCAGGTCGGAAAAACCGACATGGCCCATCCACGAAGGGCGGTCCTCGGTATCGCCGGTGTTGATCTTGGACACGAAGTTCTCGTAGCCGGCAAAGATGATGATAATCAGCAAATTGGCGATCATCACCACATCGATCAGGGTCAGAATGCCGATGATTACGTCGCTGCCGTCGGCGGTCAGCACCGTTGGCGCGAAGCTGATGAATTCCTTGACGAACTTGATCAGCAGGATAACGATGGCCAGCACCAGGCCGAGATAAAAGGGGGCCAGCAGCCAGCGGCTGTTGAACATCAGCGTTTCAAGGGCGTGTTCGAGTGATTTCATGATGTCGTGGGAAATTGAGGGGGGGCTAACATATCGGTACGAAGCCGGATTCGTCAAGTCCTCAACCCGTAAGGGGTTTATGTTAATTCGACGGCGACCCGGAAAACAGGATTCCCTGTGCTTGCGCGGTGTAGCAAACCCGACTTGCGGCAAAATGGCGGAATGTTGCGACGAATCCTCTTCCTTGTTGTTGCCCTGCTGCTGGCCGCCTGCGCCAGCGTCAATCGTCATTACGACCAGAGCAAGGCGCACCATCGCTCCGACGGCTTCGTCAATAGTGATCCTGCGGTGGCGATCGGGAAGTTTCCCTGGTACGAAATCCTCTGGCGGCGCATGCGCGGGGATTTCCGGCCGCTAGCGGAACCCGCGGGCGGTTATGCGGCGTTTGCCGAACGCTGGAGCGCACCGGTCGATCTTGCGCTGCTGAACGAACGGCATATGGAACCGGTGCTGACCTGGCTGGGCCATGCCGGGATTCTGTTGCAGGTGGGTGGGCGCAATATCCTGATCGACCCGCATCTGGGCGAGTTTGCCGGCCCGCATGCCTGGCTGTCGGCAAAGCGGCGCGTGCCGGCGCCGCTCACGGCGGAGGATCTGCCGGCCATCGACTGGGTGCTGATCACGCACAATCACTACGATCATCTCGATCACGCGACCGTGACGGCCCTGAAGGCTGTTCACAATCCGCGCTGGCTGACGCCGCTGGGGGTCAAGGCGTGGTTCGATGCCGAAGAGGTTGGTCAGGTGAAAGAAATGGATTGGTGGGACAGCATCGCCGATGGCCAGCTGACGATTCGTTTTACCCCGGCGCAGCACTGGAGCCGCCGCACGCCCTTCGACACCAATGCCACATTGTGGGGCGGTTTTGTCGTCGAATGGCAAGTACCGGGACGGGCTGCGCCCTGGCGCTTCCTGCACACCGGCGATACGGGTTACTCTCAGGATTTCACTGAAATCCGCCGCCGGCTGGGTCCGGTCGATTTTCTCGCCGCCCCAGTGGGCGCTTACTTGCCGCGCGACTTCATGCGCCGGCAGCATGCCGATCCGGACGACGCGCTGCGCATCTTTCTCGATGTTGAGGCGAAGCAGGCGCTCGGCCTGCATTGGGGGACCTTCGAGCTGACTCAGGAAGCCTTCGACCAACCCCCGCGCGATCTCGACATAGCGCTACGCCAGCGCGGGCTGGCACCCGAGCGCTTCTGGCTGCTCAAGCACGGCGAAACCCGGCGTATTGCCCTGGACTGAACGCGCACGAGAAATCAGTGCCGTCCCGCCAAAGCCGAGTTTTGCGGTTTAGGGTTCAGGCTTCCTTGCGACGATAGCCGGCGACCAGGCGCTCGGTGCGGCGCTGGTCGAGCAGGCGGACGGCCAGATACGTGCCGAAGCCCAGCGCAATCATGCCGACCGACAGCGCGCCGTAGGCGAGCGGCCAGGAAATGCCTTCCGTCATCATCGAAAACTCCGACATACCGCCGATGCCCGCGATGATGTTGAGCGGCATGAACACCACGCCCAGCGCGGTCAGCTTGGAGACGCGCTTGTTCTGGTTGATGTTGATGAAGCCGACCGTGGCATCCATCAGGAAGTTGACCTTGTTGAACAGGAAGGAGGTATGGCCGTCGAGTGATTCGATGTCGCGCAGGATCTGGCGCGCATCGTCCTGTTGTTCACCGCGCAGGATATGGCTGCGCATCAGGAATGACAGGGCGCGGCGCGTATCCAGTACGTTGCGACGGATGCGGCCGTTGAGGTTTTCGCTCTGGGCGATTTCGGCGAGGATGGCGGCAGCCTCGTCGTCGCCGACGTGCGGTCGCAACACCTGCCGGTCGATCTTCTCCAGGTCGCTGTAAATGTCTTCGAGCGTGTCGGCGGAGTATTCGACATCGGCGTCGTAAAGATCGAGCAGCACCTCCATGCCGTCCTTGACATAGCCGGGCTGGGTGCGCGCACGCAGGCGCTGCAGGCGAAACACCGGCAGTTCTTCGCTGCGTACCGAGAACAGGATGTTGTCGTGCAGGATGAAGGCCACCGCAACGTTACGTGCTGCGCTGTCGGGACGATCGAGCAGGAAGTCGGAGTGCAGATGGACATCGCCGTTGTCTTCGACGTAAAAGCGCGCACTGGCCTCGATGTCGGTGAGGTCCTCGGGATCGGGCAGGTCGACGCCAAAAAAGCGCCCGACCCAGTTGCGCACAAAGGATGTCGGTGCGACCAGATCGACCCAGATCGGCTTGACGGCAGCCAGATCGGCGCGGCTGCCGATCTGCACTTGGCTGAGGCGGCCGTTCTTCAGCTCGAAGGCGTTGAGCATGTTGCGCACGCTGGCGTAGGAGCGCGCGCCGACCAGTTCCTCGCGCGCATCGTCGTGCAGACGTTCAAGCACCGATTCGCAGCGCGCTTCGTTCACTTGCTGCCAGGCCGTGACGGAATCTTCTTCGGAAAGCGTTTCGAGGATGCGCGCAATGGTGTCGTCGTCGAGGCGGTTGAGCAGGCGCTGGAGTTCGACCAGGTGCTGCTTGTGCACAATCTCCTCGACCAGTTCCTGGCGCGGCATCTCCTGACGATGGACCAGGTCCTCGACGCGGCGATGGCGCGAGAGCAACAGCTGCACCTCGGCAAGGTGCTGCTCCAAAAGGGTTTCGGCGCGGGGGTGGACGCTTTGCTCGACGCTCATGACGGCGCGATTCTACGCGCCGGAGGCCGATCAAGGCACGACGGCATGCCCCATGCGGGCGAGAATCTGTTCGGTACGTCGGTCGAGATACGCGGAATACGGATTCTTCTCGAACTTGCGCGGCGCCGGCAGCATCACCGCCAGGCGCGCCGCCTGCGCCGTGCTCAACTGACCGGCGCCGCTGGCGAAGTAACGCCGCGCCGCCGCCTCTGCGCCGAATACGCCCTCGCCCCACTCCACCACGTTGAGATACACCTCCAGAATGCGGCGCTTGTCCCACAGCAATTCGAGCCAGACCGTGACAATTGCCTCCTGAGCCTTGCGCCACGGCGTTTTGGCGGCGGAAAGAAACAGGTTCTTGGCCAGTTGCTGGCTGATTGTCGAGCCGCCCGCGACGATCTTGCCCTTTTTCTGATTTTTCTCCAGCGCCTTCTGGATGCCTTCCCAGTCAAACCCCTCGTGGTCGATAAACTTGTCGTCCTCGGCGGCGACGACGGCGCGTTTCAACTGGATCGAGATCTTGCCGTAGGGCGTCCAGACGTAGCGCAACTGCGCCTGCGGGTTTTTCTCGCGCAAGACTTCCAGCCGCTGCGCCATGAAACTGGTCTGGCCCGGATCGAAAAATCGCCACCAGACGACCCAGCCGAAATACCAGCCCTGCCAGAGCAGCAAGGCGATCACAGCAAAGGCGGCGAGGCGCGCAAACCAGCGGCGCGCGCCGCCCGGACGGGGTTTGCGTGCCGTCATGCCAGCGCCGGGTTTTCCCGGTTTGGCATGTGCAGTCAGCCTTGGCAATGCCATTTTTCGTAACCCAGCAGAGCCTGGCGGAACATCTCCCGATATTGCCGCCATTGCGGAACATGCGTATCCATCACAAAGCTTGTCATCAATCAAGGCTCAAAATGGGGGATGGCACGTCGCATAAATTCATCAAACAGTGGCACGGTGAAAGCCATATCGCCATGCGAGGGGCTATACACCATCCCCTTTTTAATCAAGCTCGCTCGAACAGGCCCCAAGGTATTGATTTTGACCCCAAGCACGTCAGCCACATCGCCGGTGCGGTGAGGGCCCGGCCCTAGTTCTGCCATGGCTCTCAGATATTTTTTCTCTCTCGGTGTGAGACGGTCAAATCGCACCCTGAAGAAGTTTTCGTCCAAGCGTCTGGAGACTAGTTCACTCGTCTCCTGTACAACCTGCAAGCTGATTGGAGAAGCTGTCGCGTGGTTCCATGCCTGATATCCCCACTCCTGAAGAAAATAGGGATAGCCTCGTGTCAGCCGAAAGATTTCATGTAACGCGGCTGGGTCGAATGCTTCGGTGGCCTCCAGCACCGGGTCTTGAAGTGCCTTGATCGCATCCCCTTCAGGCAGTGGGCCAATATCCGGGAAACTGAACAATCGCTCCGCATAGGATTTCGACTCACCCATCAGACCGGGAAGAATGGGTAAGCCTGCAGCAATCAGCACGACAGGAAGCTGACGCTGTTGCATCTTGTGCATCGCCATGATGAGAGCGCTCAGTTCCGCTGCACTGAAATACTGAATTTCGTCGATCAGCAGAGCAACCGCTACGCCACGTTCTTGCGCAGCCTCACCAACGGCCATAAATAAACTGGGAAGATCAACCTCCAGATCGCCGCTATCAGCAGCGCCGGGTTCTGGCTCTATGTCCAGTCCGATATCAAGATCGCCGACCTTGATCTTGATCGCTCCGACAAAACCTTTTAGCACTGCGATGCCACGTCGCACCTTGTCACCTGCTTTGGCAATCCGATCCAGATCGAACAGCAGTCGACGCAGGTGGGGCGCAAGCAAAACGGCCAGAGGTTTTCCCTCGTGGGCCTCAACAAGAATAGTCCGATAACCGGCAGTCTGGGCGATGCGGTCAATTTCATTGAGCAGAACAGTCTTCCCGACGCCACGTAAGCCCGTAAGCAATAGGCTCTTCTCGGGGCGTTTTGCAAGAATCCGCCCAAGCAGGACGCGGGCTTGTTCCAAAATGCTGTCCCGACCTGCAAGTTCTGGCGGCGGGGAGCCTGCGCCTGGGGAGAAGGGGTTTCTGATCTTATCCATAGCGCTCTCATCCATAACAAATTATTTATATTTATACACGATATAGCGTATACATCAGAATAAATTGCTATAGAAATTCTGCTGACAATAACGGGACTTTCTGCGCGTCATCGTACACCTGCGTAGAATTTTTTTCGCAGAATCCCCGCCTGCACCAGCATGGGAGAACACGCAATGCGCACATCCGCCATTCGGCATTCGGTCGCTGGAATGCCCCATGAATAGAGGATTTCAGGTCTCCAACGTCCAACCGCTCATAAAGCCATTTGGCCATTTGGGTGGGAATCTGGGTGGGACTCTCGACTGGTTGCCATTGGACGCTGTTGCACCGCCCGTCCTGTGTTTTTCTGGGCGCAATCGGACGATATGGGAACCTTTGGGACGCCTATTGGCATTGATTTGCAGCACTTGCGGCCGTATACTGCGCTTAACAACACCCGCCACGCTTCTGAACCAATGCGCACCCCGGCGGGTTTTGTATTTGAGTCGTCCCGCGAGGTTGCCTCGCGGCCCCGGTTGCCAGCGCGGCCGGGTTGATGTCTCCCCGGTGGGCTTGACCCATCGGCCCCGGTGCCCTGCGGTGCCGGTGAGTATCCCCGAGGGGCTTGACCCCTTGGCCCCGGCCGCACACGCGGCCGGTTTTGTTTTGGGAGGTCGAAGTGAATAACAAGAAACGGGTGATGGCCTTCGTCGACGGATTCAATCTCTATCACGCCATCGATGATCTCGACATCGATCCCAAGACCCGCCGGCCTTGCCGCCAGAAGCAGCATTTGAAGTGGCTGAACCTCCAGGCAATGGCATCCGCGTTTGCGCCACCGTCACGGGAAGAGGTTGTCGCCGTGCATTACTTCTCCGCATTCGCCACCTGGCTGCCGGACGCCTACCAGCGCCATCTCGACTATGTTCGCGCGCTCGAATCGGTGGGCGTCAATGTCGTCATGGGCAACTTCAAGAAGAAATGGCGCCAGTGCAACAAGTGCAATGCGACCTGGCTCGGCCATGAGGAAAAGGAAAGCGATGTCAGCCTCGCGCTCTATCTGCTCGACATGGCGTATCAGGATGCTTACGACAAGGCATTTCTGGTGACGGCGGATACCGACCTCGTGCCGGCCATCAAGATGGTGCGGAAACATTTTCCGCAGAAGGAAGTGATCGCGCTGATCCCGAAGAACCGTTTCCAGAACGCGATGGAATTGCGGCAGGCGTGCAACGGCGCCAGCCGGATCGAGGAATCGCATCTGGAACGGAACCTGTTTCCGGCATCCATTGTCTTGCCGGACGGGGCAGCCATCGCAAGACCGGCAAAGTATCAGCCTCCGAAGAAGAACCACGCCTGACCCTCTGACCGCTCCGCGTACTCGACTGCTGCCGTCGCGCGATAAAACCGCGCCACGACTCAGCGCCTCAGATCACCGCTTGACCTCCTGCACCCTCCTGCACCGCCGCCGGCCAACTGCGCTGAATTTCCCGATAATGTTGCACTTGGTTGTTGAACGCGCCCCTCAAAAGGTCGGCTCTAGCGGGACGGCAACAATCGGCAAACAAGAGCCGCTGGGCTTCAAACCACGAATGCGTACTTCAGACTGTCAGCAGACGGTCGGATTTCCGTAGCCGTCGGCAAGTCCGTGCCCAGAACCGACATCCGATTCAGATGGAGGCGAACGGCAGGTAACTGTAACATTCAGCGTAATTTCCGTGAATGATGGATGTATTGTCCTAACACTTGGCGGACGATAGAAGTATGCCCTGAGATAAACTCATAACCTCTCGGATACAGAAGGCCATCTGCTTCAATGCGCATGAATCTCTGGCAGCGACTCTATTTTCACCACGCCACGTCAACATTCGTCGTGATCACCCTGCTTTTGTTGGGAGGTGCGCTGTATTCGATCTGGCGCTTTGCCGAGCATAGCACTCGGCAAAGCGTACTCGAGACCACTGCCGCCTCTAATCTGGCCATTACTCAGTTGATAGCGACCGAAGTCTGGCCCACACTGTTTCCGCTGCTTCCAGCTGCCAATGCCGATGCGCAAGGCGCACGCAGCAATCCAAACCTGCCCGCCATCGACGCCATCGTGCACCGCTTCAGTCCGAATACCGACATTGTCAAGCTCAAGATCTTCGACCTGAAGGGACTGACGCTGTATTCATCCGAGGTGCGCCAGGTTGGCGAGGACAAGTCGGCAACCAGCGGCTTTCGAAGCGCGCGCCAAGGCAAGTCTTTCAGCGAGCTCTCGTTTCGAGAAAGCTTCCAGAGCTTGGAAGGCGCGTTGCAGGGCCGGAACCTCGTTTCGTCGTATGTGCCCGTCGTACAAGACGGGGAACTGCACGGTGTGGTTGAAATCTATACCGACCGCACGCGCGAGATCGAGTCGACGGATATGCAGCTACATGACTTGTTGCGCAAGCTAGTGGCGGTCTTCCTCCTCCTGTTTGTCGTTCTTCTGGCGATCTTCCGCCAGACCGAACGTGCACGCAAGGATCATGAGCAGTCGCTGCTTATGTTGGCGGAGGAGAGTCGCCAAGTCCGCGAGGCGGCCGTACAGGCAAACCTGACCAAGTCGCAGTTCCTCGCCACCATGAGCCACGAAATCCGTACGCCCATGAATGGTGTCATCGGCATGGCCAACCTACTGCTTGATACTAGGCTGGATACCGAACAGCGTGAGTTTGCTCGCAGCATTGCCACCTCTGGCGAATCGCTGCTCACCATCATTAACGACATCCTCGATCTGTCCAAGATCGAGGCCGGGCGCATGGAGTTCGAATCGCACCCGTTCTCCGCGCATGCAGTGCTCGACGACGTGCATTCGATGCTCAAGGTGCGCGTACAGGATAAGGGCATCGGCTTTTTTCTGGATATCGCCCCCGGCACCGAAGGCTTTTTTCTGGGGGATGAAACACGCGTACGCCAGATCCTGCTCAACCTGGCCGGCAACGCCGTGAAGTTCACCGACAAGGGGGAAGTGCGTATTGCTGTAACCAAAGCGCTGGGCCGACTCCGCTTCGAGGTGCGTGACACCGGTATCGGTATTCCCCCGGAAGCGGTGCAGCGCCTGTTTGCCAGTTTCACTCAGGTTGATGCCTCGACCACGCGCCGCTTCGGCGGCACCGGACTGGGCCTGGCGATCAGCAAGAAACTGGCCGAAGGCATGGGAGGGAGCATCGGCGTGGACAGCGTGCCCGGTGCGGGCAGCCGCTTCTGGGTCGAATTGCCGCTGCCGGTGGCGGCCGCTCCGGTGAAAAGCGAGTTGGTAACGCAGGAAGTCACCATGCCACAACAACGTACGGCGCATGTGCTGCTGGTGGAAGACAATCCGGTCAACCAGAAATTGGCCGGCACCTTGCTCGAACGACTGGGCCTTACCTTTGATCTGGCCGAAAACGGTCGTCGAGCGGTCGAGGCGGCCACGGCGAAAACGTATGCGCTTATCCTCATGGACATGCAGATGCCGGAGATGGATGGCCTAGAGGCAACCCGCCTAATCCGTGCGGGCGACGGCCCAAATGCCGATACTTGGATCATTGCGCTGACGGCAAATGCCATGCACTCAGACCAGGATGCTTGCCGTGAGGCCGGTATGAATGACTTTCTCAGCAAGCCGTTTAATCGAGAATCGCTGACTTCTGTCATTGATCGGGGTTTAACTAATCTAAGTAAAGCAGACGGTTGAGCTTGATCCTTCTGGTGGTGCTGAATTTCCGCTCTTGTTAAGGGTTGTGGGATGCCTGCCTTAGCGTGAGGACGTACAGGCAGCGCTGAAGGTTGGGGCAGGCGTCGCACAACCCTTAACACAAGCCGCCACCCAAAAGTCGGCGCTGGCGGGACGGCATTCACTACCTTAAAGGAGAACATGTAGTGCGCTACTGGCTAATGAAATCCGAACCCTCCGTCGTCGGCATCGACGATGTGCTCGCCATGCCGAATCAGACCGTGGACTGGTGGGGGGTGCGCAATTATCAGGCGCGGAATTTCATGCGCGATCAGATGAAGGTGGGCGACGGGGTGTTTTTCTACCATTCGTCCTGTCCGCAGCCGGGCATCGCCGGGCTGGCGGAGGTGGCGAAGCTGGCTTATCCGGATCGCACCCAGTTCGATCCGGCCAGCCCCTACTTCGACCCGAAAGCGACGCCGGAGAGTCCGCGCTGGATGAATGTCGATGTGCGCATCGTCAAGAAGACGCGGCTGGTGGGGCTGGACGAATTGCGCGCCCATCCTGAACTGGAGCGCATGCGCGTTCTGCAGCGCGGCAGCCGGTTGTCGATCACACCAGTCGATCCGGCGGAATGGGAGTTCATTATCGGGAGGCTGATGGCGTGATGCTCTGGCTGCTGGGTTATGTGGCGTTGGGGGCCGTCGCCGGTTTCTTCGCCGGCCTGCTCGGTGTCGGCGGCGGGGCGATCATGGTGCCGGTGCTGGCGCTGATGTTTGCCGCGCAGGGGTTTCCCGCCGAGCATCTGATGCATCTGGCGCTGGGCACCTCGATGGCCGCCATCGTGTTTACCTCGATTTCCAGCCTGCGTGCCCACCATGCCCATGGTGCGGTGCAGTGGTCCATTGTGCGCAGCATTGCGCCGGGAGTTTTGCTCGGGACCTTCCTTGGCGCGCAGTTGGCGAGCGTGGCGCCGACCCGGCCGCTGGCGATCTTCTTTGTCGTGTTCATGAGCTATGTGGCCTTCCAGATGCTGGCGAACATCAAGCCGAAGCCGACGCGTCAGTTGCCGGGCAATCTGGGGATGTTCGCGGTGGGCAACGGCATCGGCGTCGTTTCGGCGCTGGTCGCCATCGGCGGCGGTTCGCTGTCGGTGCCGTTCATGACCTGGTGCAACGTCAAGATGCACCACGCCATCGGCACCTCGGCGGCGATCGGTTTGCCGATTGCGGTCGCCGGTACGGCGGGTTACCTGGTGGGCGGCTGGGGTGCGAGCCAACTGCCGGCGTGGAGCTTCGGCTATATCTACTTGCCGGCGCTGGTGGGCTGCGTCTTGATGAGCATGCTGACTGCGCCGCTGGGTGCCAAGGCGGCGCACCGTTTGCCGGTGGCGACGCTGAAAAAAATCTTTGCCGGCGTGATATTGCTGCTGCTGGCGAAGATGGTGCACGGCCTGTTTTTCTAAGCGCCCTCCACACCCAGCCGGCACTGGAGCTGTTCTGCGTCGAATGCGGCGCGAATGCGTACCCGCTTGCTGCGCGCCTGTTGGCCGCTGACGATTTCCAGCGCGGACCGCGCGATGCCGAGGCGCTCGGCCAGAAAATCGATCAGCGCCGCATTCGCCTTGCCATCGACCGGCGGGGCGGCGAGGCGAACCTTCAGCGCCTCGCCATGCAGGCCGACGATGGCGGTCTGCTTCGCGCCGGGCTGGATGTGCAGCGCGAGAACGAAGCCATCCCTGTCCTGGCGCAGCCAGGGGGTCATCGCAGCAGGAAGGCGGCGGGGTGGAGGTTGTCCAGCACGATCAGCACGACTTGCAGCAACAGGATGACGGCCAGCGGTGAGAGGTCGATGCCGCCGCCGAATACCGGCAGGATGCGGCGAATCGGCATCAACAAAGGGGCGGCCAGGCCGTTGAACAGGGGGGCTGCCGGGGCGTGCGGAGCGATCCAGGACATCAGCGCGGCGATGATGACAATGCCCATCAGCAGGTAGATGAAGGTCTTGAGCACGGCGAGCAGCGCCGTCCAGGCGATGGCGAGGAATCCGCCCAGCTCGAACAGGCCGAAGCCGACCAGACTGGCCATGATGGCGAAATAGACGCACTGCGTCAGCCAGGCGGCGAGCACGCTGGCCAGATCGATGCCGAACAGGCCAGGTACGATGCGGCGCAAGGGACGCACCGCCCAATCGGTCAGGGTGACGATGAACTGCCCGACCGGGTTGCGGAAAGGCGCGCGCGCCCATTGCATCCAGACCCGGGCAATGAAGGCGAGCGTGAGCAAGCCGGCGGCAGTGCCGAGCAGGAGGGAGAGGATCTGCGCCAGCATCAGAGTTTCCCCAATTGATCACAGAGTTCGCGGCCGCGCGCGGCGGCGGCGCTGACTCCGCGGGCGATCGCGGCATCGATATTGGCCTCGCCAAAGGCGTGCAGCGCGGCGGCGGTGGTGCCGCCCTTCGAAGTGACGCGCGCGCGCAGTAGCGCCAGCTCTTCGTCGCTCGCTTCGGCCAGTCGCGCCGCGCCGAGGAAGGTTTCGATAGCGAGCAGGCGGGCCGTATCGGCGGGTAGGCCAAGCTGGGTTCCGGCGTTTTGCAGCGCTTCGATGAAGTAGAAGACGTAGGCCGGGCCGCTGCCGGAGACGGCGGTGACGACATCCATCAGCGCTTCGTCGTCGATCCACAGCGTGCGGCCGACGGCGGCGAGGATTTTCTCCGCCATGCCGCGGCCCTCATGATCGACGGCCGGATCGGCGTAGAGGCCGGTGATCCCCGCGCCGATCAGCGCCGGGGTATTCGGCATGGTCCGCACCAGGCGGGGGTAGCCACCCAACCAGCGGCCGATATCCGCCAGACGCAAGCCGGCGGCGATGCTGACGACCAGTTGATCAGTGAGTTTTCCCGCTGCAGGGGCAACGGCTTCCTTCATGAGTTGGGGCTTGACGGCGAGTACGAGGACTTCGCAGTTGAGCGCGGCGAGGTCGATGGCGGGGGTACAGCGCACGCCGAAGGTTTCGGTGAGACGCACGCGCGTTTCATGCACCGGATCGACAACCTGCATGCCGGCGGCAGAAAAGCCCTGCTTCTTCAAGCCGCCGATCAATGCGGTCGCCATGTTGCCGCCGCCGATGAAAGTGATTTTCATGGTGTGTAGTGCCTTTCTCCGAAAATAGCCGTACCAATGCGAACCAGCGTAGCACCTTCCAGGATCGCTTCTTCCAGATCGTGCGACATTCCCATCGAAAGCGTATCGAGAGCGAGGCCGCTGTGCTGGATGTCTTCAAAAAGTGTGCGCAAGGCAGCGAACTGCCGTCGCGCCAGCGCCGAGTTTTCCTCGCTACGGCCGGCGCCAGGTTCCGGGATCGTCATCAGTCCGCGCAATCGCAGTCCGGGTAGCGCGGCCACGGCCCGGCACAGGGCGGGCGCATCCGCGGGTGCGCAGCCGCTCTTGCTGGCTTCGCCGCTGACATTCACCTGCACGCAGACATTCAGGGGCGGCAGGCTGGCAGGACGCTGGGCGGCAAGCCGCTCGGCGATCTTCAAACGCTCGACCGAATGCACCCAGGCGAAATGCTCGGCGACGGGACGTGTTTTATTACTCTGCAACGGGCCGATGAAATGCCATTCAAGTTCGAGGTCGGCCAGGGCCGCCTGTTTGGCGAGGGCCTCCTGCACATAGCTTTCGCCAAAGCAGCGCTGCCCGGCGGCATGGGCGAAACGCAGCGCGTCGGCCGGGAAGGTTTTTGAAACGGCCAGCAGTCCAACACCGGCAGGATCACGCCCAGCCGCAGAACAGGCCAAGCTTATGCGCCCTTTAACGGCTTGCAGGTTGGAGGAAATTGTTGTCATATAGGGGCTTGCCGTACATCGATAGTATACCGAAGCGCCCATGCTGGCCGCACTGTCTGGAGCCGATTGAATGGACATTACCGAACTGCTGGCTTTTGTAGTCAAGAACAAGGCGTCCGACTTGCACTTGTCGTCCGGCTTGCCGCCGATGATCCGCGTGCATGGCGACATCCGGCGCATCAATTTGCCGCCGCTGCAGCACAAGGATGTGCATGCCATGGTGTACGACATCATGAACGATAAGCAGCGCAAGCACTACGAAGAAACTCTCGAATGCGACTTTTCGTTTGCCGTGCCGGGTCTCGCACGTTTTCGCGTCAATGCCTATGTGCAGAATCGCGGTGCGGCTGCGGTAATGCGCACCATTCCTTCGAAGGTGTTGACCCTTGAACAGCTCAACGCGCCGAAGATTTTCGAGGAAATTGCCGATCAGCCGCGCGGTATCGTGTTGGTTACCGGTCCGACGGGATCGGGAAAATCAACCACGCTGGCGGCGATGATCGATCATGTTAACGACAAGGAGTTCGGCCACATCCTCACCGTTGAGGACCCGATCGAATTCGTGCACGAATCGAAGAAGTGTCTGATCAACCAGCGCGAAGTGGGGCCGCACACGCTGTCGTTCAGCAACGCGCTGCGTTCGGCATTGCGCGAAGACCCGGATGTGATTCTCGTCGGCGAAATGCGCGATCTGGAAACCATCCGGCTGGCCCTGACCGGGGCCGAGACCGGCCACCTGGTGTTCGGCACCTTGCACACCTCGTCGGCGGCGAAAACCATCGACCGGATTGTCGATGTGTTTCCCGCGGCGGAAAAGGAAATGGTGCGCTCGATGCTGTCGGAATCACTGCGCGCGGTGATCTCGCAGACCTTGCTGAAAACCAAGGATGGCAACGGGCGCGTCGCCGCGCATGAAATCATGATCGGCACACCGGCGATTCGCAACCTGATCCGCGAAAACAAGATTGCGCAAATGTATTCGTCGATCCAGACCGGACAGCAATACGGCATGCAGACGCTCGACCAGAACCTGACAGACCTGGTGCGGCGCAATGTTGTTTCGGTGGCCGAGGCGCGCAGCAAAGCCGCCAACAAAGACAATTTCATCGTCTGAATAAGGCAGCTTAGGGATGGAACGCGACGAAGCATTGAAGTTCCTGCACCAGTTGCTTGCCTTGCTGGTGCAGAAAAAGGGCTCCGACCTTTTCATTACCGTCGGTTTCCCTCCCGCCATCAAGGTTGACGGCCGGCTCACGCCGGTGACAGGGCAAGCCTTGACGCCGCAACACACCATCGAACTGGCGCGTGCCGTGATGAACGACAAGCAGGCCGCGCTCTTCGAGCAAACCAAGGAATGCAACTTCGCCATCAATCCTTCCGGCATTGGCCGCTTTCGCGCCAACGCCTATATCCAGCGCGGCAGCGTCGGGATGGTATTGCGTACCATCACGATGGAGATTCCCAAGTTTGACGATCTCGGTTTGCCGCCCGTACTGAAGGAAGTGGCTGCGGCCAAGCGCGGCCTGGTGTTGTTCGTTGGCGGCACCGGGTCAGGGAAGTCCACGTCGCTGGCGGCGATGATCGGTTATCGCAACGAAACCAGCTACGGCCACATCATCACCATCGAGGACCCGGTCGAGTTCGTGCATCAGCACAAGAACTGCATCGTCACGCAACGCGAAGTGGGGGTCGATACCGAATCCTGGGAAGCCGCGCTGAAGAACACCCTGCGCCAGGCTCCGGATGTCATTCTGATCGGTGAAATCCGCGACCGCGAAACCATGGAGCATGCGATCGCATTTTCAGAAACCGGGCATCTGTGCATGGGAACGCTGCATGCCAACAACTCCAATCAGGCGATGGATCGGATCATCAACTTTTTCCCCGAAGAGCGCCGTCCGCAGTTGCTGATGGATTTATCGCTCAACCTCAAGGCGGTGGTTTCCCAGCGCCTGATACCCCTGCGCGAGGGCAAGGGCCGGGTCGCTGCCGTCGAAATTCTGTTGAACTCGCCGCTCATCTCCGACCTGATGTACAAGGGCGATGTGCACGAGATCAAGGAAGTCATGAAGCGTTCGCGCGAACTGGGTATGCAAACCTTCGACCAGGCGCTGTTCGATCTCTACGAAGCCGGCAAGGTCGGCTATGACGATGCCTTGCGTTTTGCCGATTCAATGAATGAAGTGCGCCTGCAAATCAAATTGCATGGAAAAGAAGTGGCCGAGCGCGACCTGCATGGCGGTATTCCCCATCTCGATATTGTTTGACTGTCTTAGCTACTCTGCCCGCCCGCCATGAACAGACCACCACTTCCGCCCAGCGCTAGCCCCCTGGAAGCCTATTCGCACATTCGGGAACGTTTGACCGCTCTGTGGGGGTCATACGAGCTGGATGTTTATCTGAACCATCTGATTACCGACACTCGTGGCGGTCAGCGCAAGGGCTTTCCTGCCGATGCGCTGTTGGATCTGATGTTTCTGGTAGAACTCAACAAGCTGATTCGCGCTATCGATCTGGCACGCCTAACCAAGATCAGCTTGCGGGAAGCGACGGAAAAAATCGAGGCGCGGGATCATGGCGCTGGCGAAACCACCGCCCATGTCAGTCGCGATGCGTTTGTTCGGGAAGGCCCGGATTTGGCACGAAGAAAGCCCATGGGGCCGCGTACGCAAGTGGTCACGAAGAAGGACGAGAGTGGTGGCGGGTTCGGCAAGATGATCCTGTTGCTGGTGTTGCTTGGAATCATTGTTTACCTGGCGGTTTATCGCTAGCCGTCTGGCGCGCGCTGCCGGCAACCATCTCGAAACCGTACAGGCGACATTCCAGCGCGCCGTTGTAGAGGGGTATTTTCCGGTTGGGTCGCAAACCGATCAGCTTCGGCAGGCGTGTGTCCGCCGAGAGCAGCCAGCAGGACCAGCCGGCAAAGCGCTGCTTGAAGGCATTCCCCAGTTGCGGGTAAAACGCGGCCAGCGCCTCGAGTTCGCCGATCCGTTCGCCATACGGCGGGTTGGTCGCCAGCAGGCCGGCAGCCGCAGGAGGGTCGATGTTGAGCAGATCGGCGTGGCGCACGTCGATCAGGTCGTCGAGCCCGGCATGCGCAAGATTTTGCGTCGCACGCGCGACGGCATCTTCGTCGCTATCGCTGCCCCAGATCGGCAGTTTGTCGGGTGCGGCAACACGTCGCTCGGCGGCTTCCATGCAAAGGCGCTTCCACAGGGAGGGGTCATAATCGTTGAGCTTGGTGAAACCGAAATCCTTCATGTCGCGCGCCAGTCCGGGGGCGTCGCCCAGCGCCATGCCGGCGGCTTCCAGCAGCAGCGTTCCCGAACCGCACATCGGATCGAGCAGCGGCGTGCCGGGCGTCCAGCCCGCCAGCCGCAAGATGCCGGCGGCGAGATTCTCCTTGAGCGGTGCGGCGACCTTGGCGATCTTCTGGCCGCGTAGCCAGAGCGGTTCGCCGGAGGTATCCACGTACAGGGTCGCTGTTTTGTCCGTCGCAAACAGATGAATGCGTACCTCCGGCGCGGCGGTATTCACATCCGGCCGCTTGCCGCAGTCGGCGCGGAAGCGGTCGCAGACGGCATCCTTCACCTTCAGGGTGATGTACTCGACACTCTTGAACGGGGCGCGGACGGCCGTGACGTAAATGCGAATCGTGCGATTCACGTCGAACAGTTTGCGCCAGTCGACGTCGTAGGCCAGCCGATAAATATCGGCCTCGTTTTGAAACTCGGCGCTGGCGAGACGGCACAACACACGCGTGGCAATGCGCGAATGCAGATTGACCCGGTAGCCGGTTTCCTTGCTGCCGCCGAAGCCGACTCCGCCAGGGACAATGGCAATCTCCGCGCCAGCCGCTGCAGCGATGTCTTCGGCGAGCAGGGCTTCGAGCCCGCGCGGGCAGGTGGCGAAGAAATGCTGCGGGCGCGTTTCTTCGGTGCGGCGAACGACGCGACGGGTCGAGGGGTTCAAAACGGCTTCACCACGACAAGGATCACGACGGCCAACAGGACCAGCACCGGCGCCTCGTTGAAGACGCGAAACCAAACGTGGCCACGCATATTCTCGCCGGCCGCGAATACGCTCAATTGTTTCCCGCAGTAGAAGTGGTAGGCGACCAGGCCGGCCACCAGTGTGGTCTTGGCATGCAGCCAGCCGCCGGTGAAGCCGAAGCCAAACCATAGCCACAACCCGGTCACTACCGCCAGCGCGCCGATCGGCGTGACAAACTTGTAGAGCTTGCGCGCCATGAGCAACAGGCGTTCCCGCTCGGCCGCGCTATCGGCCGGGACCATGGCGAGATTGACGAAAATGCGCGGCAGGTAGAACAGGCCGGCGAACCAGCTGACGACAAAAAAGATGTGGAAGACTTTCAACCAGAGCATGTTTTTTCCTTGAGTGCGGCGGCAATGCCAGCATCGACGGTGGGATAAAGAAGCTGCAGTTTCAGTTCCCGCTGCATGCGCGTATTGATTAGGCGGCGCGATTCGTTCATGAACGACAGCAGCATGGGGGATAAACGCGTCTGCGCCGCGGCGCGGGTAACGCGTGGTGGGCGCGGCAGGCCAAACGCATCGGCCAGCTTGTCGAACCAGTCGCCCATGCGGATATCGGAATCGTCACTGATGTTGTAGCTGCGATTGCTACGGCCACATTCCAGAGCTTCGACACAGGCGCGCGCGAGATCTTCCGCGTGAATGTGGTTGGTGTAGGAATCCTCCTCCGGCCGCAACACGGGATCGCCGCGCTTGAGACGTTCCAGCGGCAGGCGATCCGCAGCGTAGATGCCGGGTGCGCGCAGGATGCTGACGCGCATGCCTCCGCGCCGGCCGGCGGCGCGCAACAGGGTTTCGGCCGCCACGCGCCGCCGCGCGCGCGGCGATTTTGCCGCCAGCGGACGGGTTTCCGGAACGCCGGCCCCGGCGCAATCGCCATACACGCCTGTGGTACCGATGTAGACGAGGCTGCGTGGTAGACTGCCCGACCTTCCGAGTACCGCCAGCAAGCGCTGGGTGCGCGGGTCGCCGGTACCTTCCCCTGGGGGTGGAGCGCTGTGCAGTACCGCTTCCGCGATGCCGCGCAGGCGGTTCAGGCTGGACGGATGATCCAGGTCGCCGACGATCTGCGTCACGCCAGCGGCAGCCAGTTCCGGATCGGCACGCCGCACCAGTGCGAACACGCGCCAGCGGCGGGTCAGGACCGGCAGGGCACGACGCACGACATCACCGCAACCGACGATCAACAATCTTCTTTTCTTCACCGGACGATTATCGCATGGCCTACCAAGTCACCCTTCAACCCAGCGGCCACCAGTTCAGTGTGGTTGACGACAAGACCCTTCTGGAGGCTGGGCTCGATGCCGGGTTGAATTTACCCTACGGCTGCAAGAATGGCGCCTGCGGCGCCTGCAAGGGCAAGGTGCTGGCCGGCACGGTAGATCATGGCGCGGCGCAGGATCATGCCTTGCCCGCTGGCGAGCGCACCTCCGGTTGGGCGCTTCTTTGCTGCGCCAAGCCGGCAACGGATGTTGTTCTGGAAGTGCGCGAAGTCAGCGCTGCCAAGGATATCCCTGTAAAGATCATGCCCTGCCGCGTACAGTCGCTCGAACGCACCGCGCCCGACGTGATGGTGCTCAAGCTGAAACTGCCCACCAACGAGCGTCTGCAGTTTCTGGCGGGTCAGTACATCGAATTCTTGCTGGCCGACGGCAAGCGCCGCGCTTTTTCGCTCGCTAACGCCCCGCATGCCGATGACCTCCTCGAACTGCATATCCGCCATGTTCCCGGTGGAAACTTCACCGATCATGTGTTCAAGACCATGAAGGTCAAGGAAATCCTGCGCATCGAAGGTCCGCTCGGATCATTCTTCCTGCGCGAGGATTCGCAGAAGCCGATCATCCTGGTCGCTGGCGGTACCGGTTTTGCGCCGATCAAGGGGCTGGTCGAGCATGCCTTGCACATCGGTATCCAGCGTCCGATGCAGCTTTACTGGGGAGCCAAGGATCGCGCCGGACTTTACATGAATGCCATGGCCGAGCAGTGGGCGAGAGACAACGGGATTCCCTATACGCCGGTGCTGTCGGAACCCGCCGCTGGCGATAACTGGACCGGCCGTACCGGTCTGGTGCATGAGGCCGTGCTGGCCGATCATGCCGATCTTTCGGCCTACCAAACCTATGTCTGCGGTGCGCCGGTGATGTGCGAAACCGCGCTGAAGGATTTCACCGCACGCGGGTTGCCCAAAGAGGAATTTTTCGCCGACGTGTTCAGCTACGCACCCCGGTAGGTGGGGCCAAGCCCACGAAATTCGGGCCGCGCACGGTCGAGGCATCGACTTGACCGGGCCATCGGTGATCATTGAGTCAGTAGGCATCAA
>CAZAWN010000002.1:0-47567 GCA_964488825.1 uncultured Methyloversatilis sp.
GAAAAGTACGAACTGCACCATGGCGTGGATATCACCGACCCGGCCATCGTCGCCGCGGCGGAGTTATCGCACCGTTACATTACTGACCGTTTCCTGCCGGACAAAGCCATCGACCTGATTGACGAGGCGGCCGCGCGCATCAAGATGGAGATCGACTCGAAACCCGAGTCGATGGACAAACTCGACCGTCGCATCATTCAGCTCAAGATCGAGCGCGAGGCGGTCAGGAAGGAAAAGGACGAAGCCAGCCAGAAGCGCTTCGGCTTGATCGAAGAAGAGATCATGAAGCTCGAAAAGGAATACTCCGACCTCGAAGAAATCTGGAAGGCCGAGAAGGCGCAGGTGCAGGGTTCGGCGCATATCAAGGAAGAGATCGACAGGCTGCGCGTGCAGATGGCCGAGTTGCAGCGCAAAGGCGCTTTCGACAAACTGGCTGAACTGCAATACGGCCAGTTGCCCCAGTTGGAAGCGCAGCTCAAGCAGGCCGACGCTGCTGCCAATAAACTCGGCGCTGGCGGGACGGCACAGAACAGGCTGCTGCGCACCCAGGTTGGTGCCGAAGAGATTGCCGAGGTGGTGTCGCGCGCCACCGGCATTCCGGTGAGCAAAATGATGACCGGCGAGCGCGAGAAGCTCCTGAAGATGGAGGAAAAGCTTCATCAGCGCGTGGTCGGGCAGGACGAAGCCGTGCGCCTGGTCGCCGATGCGATTCGCCGTTCGCGCGCCGGCTTGTCGGAAGAAAGCCGGCCCTACGGCTCTTTCCTGTTCCTCGGCCCGACGGGCGTCGGCAAGACGGAGCTATGCAAGGCGCTGGCGGAGTTCATGTTCGATGCGGCAGATCACCTGATCCGTATCGACATGAGTGAGTTCATGGAAAAGCATTCGGTCGCGCGGCTAATTGGCGCCCCGCCGGGCTATGTGGGGTACGAGGAGGGTGGCTACCTCACCGAGCAGGTGCGGCGCAAGCCCTACTCGGTGATCCTCTTCGACGAGGTCGAGAAGGCGCATCCGGATGTATTCAACGTGCTGCTTCAAGTGCTTGACGACGGGCGCATGACCGATGGTCAGGGACGCACGGTCGATTTCAAGAATACCGTGATCGTCATGACCTCGAATCTCGGCTCCCAGATGATCCAGCAGATGTCGGGAGACGATTACCAGATCATCAAGCTGGCGGTGATGGGCGAGGTCAAGACGCATTTCCGGCCCGAGTTTGTGAATCGCATCGACGAGATCGTTGTCTTCCACGCGCTTGACCAGAAGCATATTGCCGGTATCGCTCGCATCCAGTTACAGTACCTTGAGAAGCGAATGGCGCGGCTGGAGATGGGGATGGTGGTGACGGATGCCGCGCTGGAGAATATCGCCGAAGCAGGATTCGATCCGGTGTTTGGTGCGCGACCGCTCAAGCGGGCAATCCAGGAGCGCATCGAGAATCCACTGGCCAAGGCGATTCTCGAAGGCAGATTCGCTGCCAAGGACACAGTGCGTGTCGACGTGCGGGATGGTCGTATTGGCTTCGAAAAAATCACATAAAGGAGCGCGCCTCGGTTGGCTTATTGGCCGGTCGAGGTCGCCGTTCCACGATGCGCTCGTACATGCCAAAGCACCGCGCCGAGGATGATCGCCACCCCGGCATAGAAGCTCCAGCCCAATTCGTCGCTTTCGGCGAAGATCAGCGCAGCCAGAAAAATCGTGTAAACCGGCTCAAGATTGACAGCAAGCTGTACGCTGAAGGCGCTGATCTTCCGTAGAGCGATCAGCGTCAGGGTGAATGGAACCAGCGTGCAGGCGATGGCCAGGATAAACAGCCAGACCATATCCTGACGCTCTGGCAAGGTGAATCCATCGCCAAGCAGGGGCCATAGCGGCATCAGTAGCCCCAGCAGCGCCATCCCGGCAGCCATTTGTACAGTCGTCAGGGCCAATGCCGGC
Source organism: uncultured Methyloversatilis sp. (assembly GCA_964488825.1). GTDB lineage: Bacteria > Pseudomonadota > Gammaproteobacteria > Burkholderiales > Rhodocyclaceae > Sulfuricystis. Next base: position 1,936 of record CAZAWN010000002.1, read on the forward strand.
GCCCGCAGGGCGAGGCCCTTGCTGATCAGGCTGAAGACAGCAGCGAGGAGCGCCGCCATGACTCCAAAGAACAGGCCGAGCATCATGTTGTCCGGAATACCGCCAACCACCAATGCAACGCCCGGTACGGCGATGGCTGCGATTAGCAGGTCGCGTCCGACAAAGGCCTGCTTGCGCCACAGCGGCTCGATGATCGACAGGAAAACCGGGGCCAACGCCATGCAGGTGGCCGCCACCGAGGCATTGGCCGCCTTGATGGCACCGTAGAAGAACAGCCAGTGGATGGTGATGATGGCGCCGTTGAGGGCGGCGATGCCAAGGTCGTCGCGGCTCATGCGCGCCAGTTGCCGCCATACCGGCAGCCACAGCAGCAGGCAGACGCTGACGATCAGCACGCGCCAGAACACCAGGGGAATCGCGCTCAGGTTGATCAGCTTGCCGAGGATGGCGGTGAAACCCCAGAGCAGGACGCAAATATGAATCTGAACGTAAGGGTTGCGGAACATCGCTGCGCTGCGTGGGGAAAACGGCATTGTAGTGAAGTCGTCGCGCCAACGTAGAATGCAAGCATGGCTATTCTTACCAACATCGTAGCGGCTGAAGAGGATGAACTCGACGCCGTCGCCGCTTCCCTCGATCCCTCCAGCGAGTGGAGCGGGTTTTCCCTGCGCGATTTCAACATTCCCAAGATTGCCACCTTGCACAGTGTGCTGACCGGCGACTTGCTCGACGACGCCTACGCACTGTACGAACCCAGCTATTTGTGCGAAATCGAGGGAGCGATCGTGCTGCGGTTGGCGTCGGAACTGGCTGATCGCCTGACGCGTCTCGACGAAGACGCGCTGCAAGCCGTGAGCGACGAACTGATGGCTACTGCCGAGTTCGAAGATGCCGGGTGGGAGAGCGAGGAAATCGCCGACATGCTGAATGGCTTGTCCGACCTTGCGCGGCTGGCCGAGTCGCAGGGGCAGGTACTGTTCGTCTGGCTGCATCCGCTACGGACCTGAACGCCTCGATGCTCGGCAAACTTATTGGCTTAATCGTTACGGCGATCCTGCTGATCCTGGGGCTGATGTTTTCCGTGGTGGTGCTGGTGGTCGTCAGCGTCGTTGGATTGGGCGTACTCGTCTATATCTGGTGGAAAACGCGCGATTTGCGCAAGGCGATGAAAGAGCATGTCGCCGCTGCACAAGCGACTGCCGGAATGTCCGTTGATGGAAGAGTTATCGAGGGAGAATCGGTGCGAGTCGAGGAGGGGGTGCCGGCCAAGCAGGCACTGCAAATCGTCGAGTCGCAAGAGAAAAGGGCTGAGAGATAGTTTGGAGCATGGCAGAACAGCCCGATCCAATCGTCAGGAAACTGTTTCCGGGTTTATGCCGCCTCGCGGGTATCGACGTAATCGCAATGCGTTGTGGGTTTACTCCAGAAACGGATAGTCGATATAGCCTTCTGCCCCACCGCCATAGAGCGTCTTGGCGTCCAGCGGGTTGAGCGGCGCGTCTTCGCGCAGGCGGCGCACCAGGTCCGGGTTGCTGATGAACGGCCGGCCGAAGGCGACGAGGTCGGCGCGTCCTGTGGCAACAGCGTCTAGTGCTGCAGCGCGTGTGTAACCGTTATTCGCTATCCACGGGCCAGGGAAGCGGGCGCGCAGTGCCGCGTAGTCGAACGGCGCAGCATCGGAAGGCGCTCGCGGACCGCCGGTTTCACCCTCGATTACGTGCAAGTAGGCGAGACCGATCGGGGCCAGCTGCTCGACCACGTAGCCATAAAGCGCGGCCGGGTTGCTGTCGCGCGCGCAGGTGTTCATGAATGTGGTCATCGGGCTCAGGCGTACGCCGGTCCTGCCGGCACCGATGGCCTTGGTCACCGCCTGCACCACTTCGAGCGGCAGCCGGGCCCGGTTGGCGATGCTCCCCCCGTAAGGTCCGCTGCGATCATTCACGCTATCGCGCAGAAACTGTTCCAACAGGTAGGTGTTGGCCGCATGCACCTCAACGCCGTCGAAGCCGGCCTCCATCGCATAGCGTGCTGCCTGCGCATAGTCGGCAACGATGCCTGGCAGTTCGTCGTCGCGGAGCGCGCGCGGCGGCGAGCAGGCAACGAAGCCCTGACGGGTGAAGCTCATGCTGGCGGAAGCGCACTGGGTAGAAGATACCGGCGCCGCACCCTCGGGGAGCAGGGAGGTGTGCGAAATGCGGCCGACGTGCCAGAGTTGGATGACGATGCGACCGCCCTCGGCATGCACGGCATCTGTCACCGCGCGCCACGCGGCGACCTGCTTGGCGTCATAGATACCCGGCGTATCCAGGTAGCCCTGGCCCATCGGGCTGATCTGGCTGGCCTCGGAGACGATCAATCCGGCTGTTGCACGTTGCCGGTAATGCTCGACTGTCAGCGGGCCGGGCTGGCTCCCGGCTGCGCGGTTGCGTGTGAGCGGCGCCATGACGATGCGGTTGGTCAGTGCGATGTCGCCAAGTTGGATGGGGTCAAAAAGATTAGTCATAGCAAAAGATTAGTCATATCACATTGGTGGCGAGAAAGAAATCGTCTTCGGTTTTCGAAAACCAGCCCATAGCCAACTTCTCTTTGAGTTGCTGAATGGCGGCCAGTTTAACAATTCGCCGCTCTTTCTGACCCCAAGCGTTCATATAATGCGCCATCGTCCAACTCCAATCCTCGCCATGAAAATCCTGTCCTTGTCTGTATTGCTTGCATCAATAGCCTTTCATGGAGTTGCATTCGCCGATCAAGCCAAGCCTCCCGAATCGCGAGTGATTGCGCTCGCCGAGGCCGGCGACAAAGATTCCCAAGCCTATCTCGCGGCACTTTACGAAAATGGCCAAGGTGTTGCCAAGGACGAAGCCAAGGCGCTCGACCTTTACCAAAAGGCCGCTCAACAGGGACATGTGGGTGCGCAATCCAGACTTGGCGACTTCTATCTGGCAGGCCAGGGCGGCCTCTGGCAGAGTCATTATTTCGCTTCGTATTGGTTCCTCAAAGCGGCCGAGCAAGGCCATCCGCATGCCCAGGAACGACTGGCCGGGATGTATTTCGACGGTCGGGGCGTAAGACAGGATTACGCGCAAGCCGCTGCCTGGTATGCCAAGGCTGCAGCAAGTGGAAGCGTTGCAGCACAAGCTGCGCTAGGGGGCATGTATCTCCACGGCAAAGGGGTGGCGCGGGATTTGCGCCAGGCTTTCGATTGGACAACGAAGGCAGCTGAAAAGAGCAATCTCTCTGCCCAGGCGTCGCTTGCCGTTCTCTATGCGGAAGGCAAAGGTACTGCCCAGGATTATGCCAAGGCGGCAGAGTGGGCACGCAAAGCGGCTGATATGGAGGTCGTTTCCGCTCAGGCGCTCCTGGGCGTGCTCTATTACAACGGACAGGGCGTGACCAAGGACTTTCGTTTGGCCCGGGAGTGGTCGAACAAGGCAGCCGACAAGGGAAGCGGATTGGCTGCCGAGACGCTGGGGTTCATTTATTACCATGGAGAGGGAATCGGCAAGGATCTGCCCAAGGCTGGCCTGCTATTCAAGCAAGCGGCCATGCAAGGTCAAGCTCAAGCAGCCTTGTATCTCGGCATCATGTACGAAGAGGGCGTAGGGGTTCCCCAGCATTTTCGCAATGCGACTGTCTGGTACCGCCGTTCAGCCGAGGCAGGTGTCGCTGAAGGCCAACATCGACTGGGCCTTGCCTACCTGAACGGGATGGGTGTCGAGCGCGACAGCGTGCTGGCCTATGCACTGTTCAATCTGGCTGCCGCTGCCGGTAACGAGGATGCGAAAGCCCGTCGCAAGGAGATGCTGACTTTGCTGACACGACCGCAATTGGCTGAAGGTCAAGCTATAGCGAACGCATGGAAACCACGTAGCACCCTCCCGTTGAATTCGCAGAGTGCAGTGCGTCTATAGTTTCCGTCAGGTTTGTCGGAGATGTTCCAGTCTGCCGAAAACAGCAGGTTTATCGGTATTCGCATGATTTGCGCCCTTGCCAGTGCCGTCCCGCCAGCGCCGACTTTCCCATGTCGAAACAACTGAATGTTCATGCCCTGGGGCAAGTATTCACACCCGCCGCGGTAGTGGATCACATGCTTGCCCTGCGCCGTCGGCGCGGACGCACACTCGACCCGGCGGCGGGCGACGGTGCATTCTGCTCGCGCATCAATGGCTGCGAGGCGATCGAGATCGACCCAAAGGTAGCTCCTGCCGGTGCGCGGGTGATGGATTTCTTTGCCCTTCCGGTGGCCGATAAATTCGACACCATCATCGGCAATCCGCCTTATGTGCGCCAGCAGGACATTCCCGCCGAGACGTTAGCGCTGCTGGACAGCCCGATGTTTGACGGGCGCAGCAACCTCTATCTTTACTTTATCGAAAAGGCGGTGCGACATCTGCGTCGCGGCGGGGAGTTGATCTTCATCGTACCGCGCGAATTCATCAAACTGACGGCGGCTCGCAAGCTTAATGCCTTTCTCTACGAGGAGGGTGACATCACCGATTTTGTCGAACTGGGCGATGCGCGCATTTTCGGCGCCCACAATCCGAACTGTGCAATTTTTCGTTTCGAACGCGGCCGGCACGAGCGGCGCCTGCACGATGGTCGCAGTTTTGCTTTCGTTGATGGGCAATTGATGTTTTTGCGCGGCGATTACCGGTTGCCCCTTGCCGACCTGTTCGCCGTCAAGGTCGGGGCGGTTTCCGGCGCCGACGAAATCTACGAACACCCCGAGGGCAACGCCGAGTTTGTCTGCTCCAAGACCATCGATGATGGCCGTACGCGCCGCATGTTTTTCGGGGTGGTTCATCCGCATCTCGAAGCCCACAAGGAGCGTCTGCTGGCGCGACGGGTCAGGCTGTTCGACGAATCGAACTGGTGGCATTGGGGCCGGATGCACCATGTGACGGAAGCCCCGCGCCTGTACGTCAATTGCAAGACGCGCCGGCCCCGGCCTTTTTTTCTGCACGATTGCAACGATTACGACGGTGCCGTTCTCGCCCTGTTTCCTCGTCTGTTGACCATGGATCTGGCGCTGGCCGCCGACATGCTGAATGATCAGGTCGATTGGGCCGAACTCGGGTTTGTCTGCGACGGACGTTTTCTGTTCACTCAGCGCACCCTGCAAAACTGCTTGCTGCCGCCTGTCTTCGAGAGTCTTCGCAATATGGCGGTGGCACAGTTGCAACGGAGGCAGGAATGAGCGATTTTCGTACCATTGCCTTGGTCGGCAAGCGCGACAGCGACGATGTGGCGGCATCCTTGAGTCTGTTGCGCGATCACCTGCACGCCAGCGGTCGGACCCTTGTCGATGCCTCGGCCGGGAGCGATCTTGAAACCTGCTGCGCACGAGCCGATCTGGCGATCGTGCTGGGCGGCGACGGCACCCTGCTGAATGTCGCCCGTCGCCTTGCCGTGCATGAGGTGCCGGTGGTCGGCATCAATCAGGGGCGGCTCGGCTTCATGACCGATATTGCGCGCGCCGATATGCTGCCGCTGCTGGATCGCCTGCTGGGTGGTGAGTACACCGTGGATCGACGCATGCTGCTGGACGCCTCGGTGCTACGCGATGGTAACGAAGTATTTTGTACCCATGCACTCAACGAGGTGGTGGTGAACAAGGGCGACCTCGGCCGCATGATTGAAATGGAGTTGCGCGTCGATGGTGAATTCCTCTGCGTGTTGCGCGCCGACGGCATGATTGTGTCCACCCCGACCGGCTCGACAGCCTACGCCTTGTCGGCGAACGGGCCGATTCTTCATCCCGCTGTGGCGGGCATCGCGCTGGTGCCCTTGTGCGCCCATGCGCTGACCAACCGGCCGATTACCATCGCCGATACCAGTTGCGTTGAAATAACACTGGTGCAAACTTACGATGGCCGGGTGCACTGCGACGGCCAATGCTATTTCGACGCCAAGGCTGGCGATACCGTGCGCATCACGCGTTCGCCTCATGCCGTCACGCTATTGCATCCGCCCGGTTACAGTTACTTTGCCATGCTGCGCCAAAAGCTCCATTGGAGCGCCACTCCTTACCGTTAAGCCATGCTGCTGCACCTGATCATCCGCGACTTTGTTATCGTCGATTTTCTCGAACTCGACTTCTCCGCCGGCTTTGGCGCGCTGACCGGCGAAACTGGCGCCGGTAAGTCGATCCTTGTCGATGCTCTCTCGCTGGCGCTGGGCGAGCGAGCCGACGCGGGCGTGGTTCGCACGGGTGCAGCGAAAGCCGAAATCTCAGCCGAGTTCGACTTTTCTCCCGATGCACCTCTGGTTGCCTGGCTGAAGGACAATGACTTCGATGCCGACACCTGCCTGCTGCGCCGGGTCGTCGATGCCGCCGGACGTTCGCGTGCCTGGATTAATGGTTCAACCGCTACACTTGGTCAATTGCGGGAGGCGGCCGATTTTCTATGCGACATCCACGGCCAGCATGCCCACCATTCGCTGTTGCGCGCCGATGCCCAGCGCGGCTTGCTCGACGCCCATGCCGGCGTCCAGGCGCTGGTGCGCACGCTAGCGGAGCAGCATGCCCAGTGGCGCAAGCTGCGCGAGGCCCGTCAGACTGCCGAACAGGATCGCGCTGCGACGGCGCGCGAACGGGAATTGCTCGAATGGCAGGTCAAGGAGTTGGGCGAGCTCGCTTTCGATCTGCCGGAGTGGCGCGAAATCGAACAGGAGCAGCGCCGGCTAGCGCATGCTGCCAGTTTGCTTGAAGCCAGCGATGTTGCCTTGGCCGCGCTGGACGACAACCCGGGGGATGCCGCGGGCGCGGGCGGTGCGCTGTCCGGATTGCAACATGCTAGCGGCCGTCTCGCCGAGCTGACCGCCTTCGACGAAGCGCTGGGCGAGGCGGCGCAGCTTTTCGATGGCGCACTGATCCAGCTTGAAGAGGCCGCTCTTGCACTGCGGCGCTATCGCGATCATCTCGACCTCGACCCGGGACGCCTGGCTGAACTCGATGCGCGTATCGATGCCGTGACGCAACTGGCGCGAAAACACCGGGTTGCGCCGGAAGAACTGCCCGAAATCCTGGCGCGTCTGCAGACGCGCTTTGACGAACTGACCCTGGCCGCCGATCCTGAGGCCCTTGCCGCACGCGAGCACGCGGCGGAACAGACCTATCGCGAACAGGCCGCACGACTTAGCGATGAGCGTCGGCAAGCCTCGCAAGCGTTGAGTGCGGCGGTGACCAAGGCGATGCAGGAACTGGCGATGGCAGGCGGACGCTTCGAGATTGCCCTCACCGCCCTGGCCGAAGGCGCCGCCTACGGCCTCGAAAGCGTTGAGTTTCTGGTCGCGGCCAACGCTGGACAAGCGCTCAGACCCTTGGCCAAAGTCGCTTCAGGCGGCGAACTCTCGCGCATTGGCCTGGCCTTGCAGGTCATTGCCAGCCAATCGAATACTGCCGGCACGCTGATTTTCGATGAGGTCGATGTCGGCATCGGCGGCCGCGTCGCCGAAATCGTCGGTCGCATGCTCAAGCAACTGGGCGCCGAGCGCCAGGTACTATGCGTCACCCATCTGCCCCAGGTAGCCGCCTGCGCCAACTGGCAGTGGTCCATCAGCAAGGAAACCCAGGGTGAGGCCACGTTCAGTCGGGTCACGCCGCTCGATACGGCGGGGCGCGTCGAGGAGATTGCCCGCATGCTCGGCGGCGTAAAGATCACCGACACCACGCGCCAGCATGCGCGGGAGATGCTGGGGCTGTAGCTCCGTCGGCGTGCCCCGCCTGCTATCGGATGGGCATGCCGTCCCGCCAGCGCCGAGTTTCCTACGGTGCCATCTTGCACTCGCCGACGTAGGCGTCGGCATGGTTGCTGAAGATCGTGCCCATCAGCTTGTTGGTGATGCGGCCTTGCGCGTCCTTGTGAACGATGCGCAGGTAGTAATCCTGCACCGGGTAGTGGTTGGTATTGAACTTGAACTTGCCGCGCACCGAGGCGAACTTGGCGGCTTCTAGGGCTTTGCGCACCGCGGCTTTGTCGCCCAGCTTGCCCTTTGTGTCGCGCACTGCGGCATCCATCAGCATGGCGGCGTCGTAGCCTTGCGAGGCATAAAGCGAGGGCAGGCGACGATATTCCTTCTCGAAGTCGGCGACGAATTTCTTGTTGGCGGCGTTGTCGAGGTCGTGCGCCCAGTGGGATGAGTTGAACAGGCCCAGCATCGGATCGCCGACCGCCGGGATAGTGTCCTGGTCGGCCGAAAAGCCCGAGGTGATCAGTTGCATTTCCTTGGACAGGCCGGCGGCGACGAACTGCTTGATGAAGTTGATGCCCATGCCGCCGGGCAGGAAGAAGAACACAGCGTCCGGCTTGGCGGCACGCAATTGGGCGAGTTCGGCGGCGTAGTCGAGTTGGCCGAGTTTGGTGTACATCTCATCGGTCATCTTTCCCTTGAAGAAACGCTTGAAGCCGTTGAGCGCATCCTTGCCTGCGGGGTAATTCGGGGCGATGCCGACGACGTTCTTGTAACCCTGGTCGGTCGCCCATTTGCCCATCGCCTCGGCCACGTTGTCGTTTTGCCATGCGATGTTGAAAAAGTAGGGATTGCAATCCTTGCCGGCGAGTTGAGAGGGGCCGGCGTTGGCGGAGATGTAGAACGTCTGGCTGTCGAATACCGGCTTGGTGAGGGTGAGCAGGATGTTCGAGAAGACGATGCCGGTCATGAAGTCGACCTTGTCCTTTTTAAGGAAGCGTTCGGCGATTTGCTTGGCGGTATTCGGGTCCTGTTTGTCGTCGGCGATGATGACTTCCGTGGAAACGCCGCCAAGCTTGCCGTTGAGATGTTTCATGGCGAGTTGAAAGCCGTCCCGGATATCGACGCCGAGGCCCGCGGCCGGGCCGGAGAGGGTCGACAGGAAGCCGACCTTGACAGTGTCTGCCGCGTGGGCAGTTGAAAAGGAGGCAGCGAGCAGGGCGGCGAGCAGGGTTTTTTTCATGGTGGCTCCTGTTTTGGGATAGTTGAATCGGGATGCTTAAAGAGTATCTCTCCAGAGTCGAATCGCGCCGAACGTTTCGGCATCGGTGGTGGGTCCATGGCGGAGGCGGGTTGCAGCGGCGGCAATCACAGCGGGCGCAGTCCAGCGCAGGAATGGATTGGTGGCGAGTTCTTCGGCCAGCGTCGAGGGTACAGAAGGGAGTCCGGCGGCGCGCTGGGCGGCGACTGCCGCGATGCGCGCGTCGATAGCGGCATTCGTCGGTTCGACGGTTTTCGCAAAACGCAGGCAGGATTGCGTGTATTCGTGGGCGCAATAGACAAGAGTGTCGGTGGGCAGGGCGGCGAGGCGCACCAGCGAAGCATGCATCTGGGGCAGGGTGCCTTCGAAGACGCGGCCGCAACCGGCGCCAAACAGGGTGTCGCCGCAGAACAAGCCGACTTCGCGGGCATAATAGGCGACATGTCCCAGCGTATGTCCCGGCACGTCCAGCACCGTGAAATCCACGCCCAGCACCTGTATGCATGTTCCATCGTGCAGCGGGCGGGTGACGACTGCTTGCGCTTCCTTGGCGGGCCCGAATACCGGTACGTCGAAACGGGCAACGAGTTCGGCGATGCCGTCGACGTGATCGCTGTGTCGATGGGTGACGAGAATCGCATCGAGCCGGTCGCCACTCTGTTGGAGAAAGCGCAGTACGGGCGTCGCATCGCCCGGGTCGACGATCGCCGCCCGGCCGTTTGTGCGCAGCGCCCAGATGTAGTTGTCTTCGAAGGCCAGAAGGGGTTCGATTTGCATAAGGGGCGATTGTAATGGCACTGGCGCGCTTCGCCGAATGGCTGGATACGCCGCAGGGCAACTATGTGTTGGGCTGGGAGCAAGCCCGGTTGGATATCGTGCTGGCCGATATTTTCGGTTTCAATGCGGTGCAGATCGGCTTTCCTCAGGTGGATTTCCTGCGCGCCAACCGCATGCCTTTCCGTTTCTATTGCTGTGATCGCGCCGGCGTGGCGGTGCAGAGCGACCCCCACCATCTTCCGTTTGCGACCAATAGCCTCGATCTCGTGGTGCTGCCGCATGTTCTCGAATTCGACGCTAACCCGCACCAGATTCTGCGCGAAGTGGATCGCGTCCTGGTGCCGGAGGGCAGCGCTGTGGTCGTCGGTTTCAACCCCTTCAGCCTTTGGGGGCTGCGGCGCATGTTGGCTGGCAGAAGCGGTGAAGCCCCCTGGCAGGGCCGCTACATCAGCGTGCCGCGCCTGCGCGACTGGTTCGCGCTGCTCGGCCATGAAACCCGGGCAGGCGCTTTTGGCTGCTATGCGCCTCCGGTGCGGCAGGAAAAATGGCTGGCTCGCTGGCATTTCATGGAGGCGGCTGGCGACCGCTGGTGGCCCATTGCAGGCGGCGTGTATGTCGTGCAGGCGATCAAACGTCAGCCGGGCATGCGGCTGATCATGCCGAAATGGAAAGACCGCATGGCGCGGGCGCGGGCGTTGGCACTGATGCCGCAGAAACCGTTGGTGCAGAAAAGCGCCGAAACCATGGATATGAAACATGAGTGAGGTCGTGGATATCTATACCGACGGCGCCTGCAGCGGCAATCCCGGTCCCGGCGGCTGGGGCGCCTTGCTGCGCATCGGCGCCACGGAAAAGGAGTTGTCCGGCTACGCGGCTTCGACAACCAACAACCGCATGGAACTGATGGCGGTAATCGAGGCCTTGCGCGCCTTGAGGAGGCCGGTGGTGGCGCGCGTGCATACCGATTCGCAGTACGTGCAAAAAGGCATCAGCGAATGGATACATGGCTGGAAACGACGCGGATGGAAGACCGCCGACCGGCAACCCGTTAAGAATGCCGACCTGTGGCAGGTTCTGGATGCGCTAGCGGCGGGGCATCGTATCGAATGGCTGTGGGTGCGTGGCCATGCGGGGCATGTGGAGAACGAGCGCGTGGATGCCTTGGCGCGTAAAGCGATAGAGGAAAACCGATGAGCGAACTGCGGCAGGTGATGCTGGATACTGAAACGACAGGTCTCGAATGGCGTCAGGGTGATCGCGTGATCGAGATTGGCTGCGTCGAAATGTTGAATCGCAAGCTGACCGGCAAGCGTTTTCACCGCTATCTCAATCCGGAGCGTCCCATTGCAGCGGGCGCTCAGGCAGTGCATGGTTTGACCGACGAGTTTCTCTCCGACAAACCCCGATTTGCCCAGATTGCGGAGGAGTTTCTGGAGTTCGTTGACGGGGCCGAACTGATCATTCACAACGCTCCCTTCGATAGCGGATTTCTCGACAACGAACTCACTTTGCTGGGTCGCGAGCCCTTGAAGCTTTGCTGCAACGGAATTGTCGACACGCTGAGAATGGCGCGTGATCTGCGTCCCGGCAAGAAAAACAGTCTGGATGCCTTGTGCAGCGAATTCGGCGTCGATAACTCGGGGCGGCAGTTGCATGGGGCGCTGCTGGATGCGGAACTGCTCGCCGAGGTCTATCTGGCGATGACGCGCGGTCAGGAAAGTCTGATGATGGATCTCGACCACGGCGCCTCTGGCGTGATGGCTTTCGAGCGCAGCGAGCATCCGCCGCTGCGGGTGATTGCTGCGACTGCCGAAGAATTGGCGGAGCACGAGCTCGTTCTGGCCGAGATCGACAAGGAAAGTAAGGGCAAAACACTTTGGCGCCAGTGGGCGGCTTAACGATCATGGCCAACCACCAGCCGCAGAGGATGGAACATCTACGCCATGGTTGTTCGACGCTAACTCTTTGCATGACAATGTCCAGATCACGCCGGAGCTGACACCAGCGTTATAAAGCCATCATGAACTTTACAGACGGTCTATTTGGCGATTTCTGGGCTTACGGCGCATTTTTCCCGTATGCCCTGTTGCTGCTGTGGGCGGTCCACACCGCGCCATGGAAGCGGCTCGCCGATAACAGCCAGATGCATGTCTGGATGGGCGCGATCGTCGTGCTGACCCTGATGTGGAGTCTCAAGGCAGGCGCCAAGCCGGGCTTGCATCTACATTTTCTGGGCGCCGCTGCCTTTACCTTGATGTTCGGCCGCCAACTCGCCATCGTCGGCTTCTCGATCGTGCTTGCTGCGGTGACATTCAACGCTGGGCTGAAGGGCGTTGCGGGGTGGGATGTGTATGCCTTGAATGCTTTGGCTTTCATCATTGTTCCGGTCTTCGTTGTGCATTCGATCTGGCGCTTGGTTGAAGCTTATTTGCCGCCGAATATCTTCGTCTTCTTCTTCGTTGCCGCTTTTTTTGGCGGGGCGCTGGCTGTTGTATCGAGTGGTGTATTCGGCACCATGCTGTTCTGGGCGGCAGGTATTTACGCAGTCGACATGCTGGTGTCGGACTACTTGTTGTTTCACATCCTGCTTGGTTTCGCCGAAGCCTGGCTTAATGGCGCCGCCATCACCTTGATGGTGGTGTATCTCCCTCATTGGGTGGGCAGTTTCGACGACCGGCGTTATCTTTGGCAGAAGAACGAACCACGTCGATGAGAGTAGCCTGAGCAACTCTAACAAGCCGGTGTTAGACTTCAATCCATGGACAAAGCCGAACTGTATCGGCGCATCGCCGCCGAAGCCGACCAGGGCGAACTGGTATTTCCCTCCCATGCCGAGTTGGGTTTGCGTATCAAGCATGCGCTCGACGATCCCGACTGTTCCACCGACCGGGCGGCCAAACTGATTCAAGCCGACCCACTGTTGTCGGCGCGTGTCGTGGCAGTGGCGAATTCAGTGGCTTACAACCGAGGCGGAAGGGAAATATCCGATGTGCGCCAAGCCGTTTCGCGTCTCGGTTTTCGCACCTTGCATTCGCTGACTATGTCCGTGCTGATGAAGCAACTCTCCGGGCAGCCCAGTCGTCCGGAGCATAAGCTTATCGCCCAGAAGCTCTGGGAGCACACTGCCCATGTGGCTGCCCTGAGCCAGGTGATCGCTCGGCGTGTGACGCACCAGGATCCGGAAACAGCCCTGTTTGCCGGCATCCTGCATGAAGTGGCGGGGTTTTATCTGATCTCCCGCGCCAAGGATAATCCCGAGTTGCTAGATGGCGATCTGGTCGGCTGGCAAGGGGAGGGTGAGTGCTCAGTAGGTGCTGCCTTGCTCAAGTTGCTGGAAGTTCCGGAGCCTGTTGCGACGGCCATCGATTATTTCTGGCAGGGCTATCTCTCGATCCCTCCGCTGACTTTGGGGGATACGTTGTTACTGGCGGAGCAGTTGTCTCCCGTACCCTCACCTTTGTACTGGGCGCCCGATACGACGAGCGCGCCAGCCGAAAGACCGCAGATTGAAATTGTGCTGGACGAGGAAACCCTGACGGGAGTACTCGCAGAATCGGCTGCTGAAGTCCAATCGCTGATCGGCGCTTTGAAGTAGCCCCGCGTACTTTCGAATACCCAGCGACGCTCAGGCGTCGGGGTGTTTTTCCGCCACCATGCGGTCGAGGCATCCCATGACACCACGACTCCCTTCTTCCATTTCGTTGAGCGCGGCCATGATGCCCATCTGGGCCTCCATATCGTGCTCCCAGTCGGTCTTGAGAACATTGAGCAGGCGGTGCGCACCGCCATGAACCTGGGCGTGCGGGGTTTCAAGATCGCGGTAGGCCCGGGTGGCGCCGAACAATTCGCTGCCTTCGCCCAGATACCACTTGCCTAGACGGCACTCTTTGTGAGTGACCCCAATCGCCTGGGCGTGCTCATTCTCGCCGATATTGTTCAGGGATAGATAGGCGCGCTGCTTGTAGATCATGTGATCCATCTTCACCAGCGTTGTGAAGCTCTTGTCGTGTACCAGCACCGCCTCGCGTTCAGTGGTGACTGCGGACGAAGCGAATGCGCCAAAAGCGCTGGCGAGTCCATTCACCACCTGGGCCGAATGTTCGGCCATGCTGCGCATTTCCTGAGCGTTGTTCTGCATGGCAACGCCATCCTGGGTCAAAAGGCGCATCACCTGACCGATCGACTTTGAGGCGGTGCGGGTGTTTTCAGCCAATTTGCGCACCTCATCGGCAACGACGGCAAAGCCGCGCCCGGATTCGCCAGCACGTGCCGCTTCGATCGCCGCATTGAGTGCCAGCAGGTTGGTTTGGTCCGATATGTCGGTAATGAGGTTCACGGCGCGGTTGATTTCCTGGCTACGGGCGTTCAGTTGCGTGATGGCATCGGCCACGCTGTGGATACGCTGACCGATATCGGTCAGGTGCGCCTCGACCTCGGCGACAGCACCCTGATTGCGCGTGGCATCGTGTGCCGTTTGCGTGGCGGCGGAAGCCGTAGCCCGCATATGTCCGGTGATGGCGAGCAGGTCAGACTGAGTACCTGCCATATTGGAAATGAGGTTGGAAGAGTTGAGCTGGCTGGCGCTGGCCAGCACCATATTTTTCATCTGCGAGCGCGTGAACCCGGCCATGTTCTCCAACAAGGTATTGTGCGTTTCGCTGGATCGCCGGAAGCCACCATGCAAGCCCTGAATCTGCGCGACACGTTCGTACCGGCCATCCATTTGGGCACGCATCGAACTTTCCGCTTCGCGGAAGCAGGCTTCGAGCTGGTCGAGCATGTCATTCAAGGCCCAGGCAAGACGGCTGGTCTCGTCGTTTCCAGCGATACTGGTGATCCTCTCGTTGAAATTCCCCGCCGCAGCTTGCAGTGCAAGATTTTCGGCACGGGCGATGGGCTGAAGCAGACGGCCGATCATGTACTGGCCGAAGAACGAGACGCCCGCTGCGACCACGACAAAGACCAACAGCAACGGATGAAATCCCATCACGATAGCCGCTCCGATGACTCCGAGCAAAATCAGAATTGCTTGCCCGGCGAACAGCAGGGCGAACTTAGAGCGCAAGGACGAACTGTTCATAGCTCTTTCCTTTCATGGCCTGTTGCAACACCCCGGCGCCGGCAATCATGGCGTCACGCGTTCCGGCGGCCCGCTCTGCCGCCAGCATTTCGCGATACAGCATGGTCGCGGTGGCTACCGCGGCTTGACGGGGTTTGCGCCGGACGGAGGTATATCCGACTACTTGGCGCTGAGTGTCGAAGTCGGGTGTGACGGTTGCCAATACCCAGTAGTAGCTGCCATCATTTGACATGTTTTTTACATAGCCGATGAATTCCTGACCGGCGGCAATCGTATCCCAAAGCAGTTTGAAAACGGCGCGCGGCATATCCGGATGGCGAATGATGTTGTGCTGAACGCCAAGCAGTTCGCTCTCGGTGTAACCGGACAGAGAGATAAAGATGCGGTTAGCGTAGAGAATGCGCCCCTTGGGGTCTGTTTTAGAAACAATGAAGTCCTCGTCGCCAAGGCTGCGTTCCGCATCGCGCGGCGTGATCTGTGGTTTCATCGAAGAATTCCCTCGTCAAGCAGTTGTTGTTATTGTTTTTGGTTGCGTTGCCGATGTTACCGCTTCGTAGTGCAAAGGCGGAGTGAATTCAAGGGGTTTTTCGCAATATCATGTTCTTTCTAAACGACTGCCTTATGATCTCGGGTACTAGAACTACCACTTGCATCAGGAACAACCGTCATGTCAACAGGCCCTCGCACCTTGGTTACACCCTACCGCCCGATTCCGTTGACAGTACCGGAGGGAATGAAGCCCAACGAGTTCTTCAACAGTGCGGAGAATCTTGCCGATCTGGTCCAGAACAACGGACTACTGACTACTCCGGAAGGGCTTCTGCTGTATCGCAAGGCGCTGGGGCACAGCAATCTGTTCGATTGCTCGATCATCTACGACACGTCCCGGAAAGTCCTCGATCCGCTCGGTCGGCCGGTACGTCGGACCCAGGTGCCGGATGCGGTGAGGAACGTCTGGAACCGCATGAACCTGATTCTTGTCGAGTACATGCTGGAGCGTTACCCCGATCCGGCCTCCCATCTGGTGCTTGCGGGCGAAGCCAGTCTCGATGCGACCTGGCCGCTGACCTCGCCGGGTGTCCCGTCGATCCGCATGTTGCATAACCATTTCATCGTCTTCGATCAGGTCGAACTGGCGAAGGCGCCGCTGGCCAATCCGGATAATCCCAACCTCACCGATGGCGGGCAGCATTCGTTGTTTCAGGCGCACCTGCGCGAGGTATATGGCAAGTTTTTCGCGTCGCTCGATTTCAGGATGCTACGCCCCTGCACAGGGGAGGCGTGTCGCCTGGCGCTGACCGGCTATCCGCAAGGGCTGCCCAGCTGGATCGTTCCCGGCGGCGTTACAGCGCTGAAGGAAGTGCAGTTCTGGAAAGAGTACGACATGATTCTCAAGGGCTTCATCGACTTCTACCGTACTTTCTTTGGCCAGGTATCGATGCGCAACTCGTCCTTGCCGAGCGACATCCACTTCCCCACACTGGTAGAAAATACGCTGCTGTTCGACAACGATTTTCTCAAAGCCGCAAAACGGGTACGCGAGCGCTGCATCCAGGATGCCAAGTACGCCAACGCGATCCGCTGGCAGCCGGCTTTCAAACAACTGATCTATCGCAACGACCAGGGCGATCTGGTCGTCACCATCAGCCAGAACTCGATCGGCAACGCGATCACTGAGTTGCTCGGCGTGGCGGTCGAGCGTCAGCCCGATGCTGCAGCCTACGGTCGCGCTGAACCGTTGCTGCTCGAGCAATTGCTGGAAGTGCGTCGTCGTTTGATTGAGGCCGACCTGGGTGAGGGAATCGCTACGGCGCAGTGGGGGGCCGGGTAAGTTGGTCAGCTAAGTTTTTTGCAAAAATGACGCGCTAAACCCGAAACCCTGATTCTTGATGCTTTGCCACGGAATTATTTGCTCTCAGCAATGATCATTCAACTAAGAGAAACGATTCGTCAGTTGGGTATGACAGAAGGGTTGTTTTATTATATTGGGCGTGCGGTGGATGTGATCAGCTCTGGACGATGGCGTGTCTTACGATATTACATTTGCGCCCAGCCGATTTGTATGCCAATCCCGACTTCATCATCCGGAAAATCGGCAATCAATGTGAAAAGAATTAGTGTTGACGATCCTGTTTGCGCTTTCTTTCCACGATCAAAAGAGCTAATCAAACAGCGGTTTGACAATGGGTACGTCTGTCTGGTTGCCAATGTTAAAGGTCGATTTGCCGGGTATCTTTGGTATGCCTGCCATGCATACGAGGAAGACGAGGTTCGTTGTCGCTTCGAATTTACAAAGCCTGAAGAATCAGTTTGGGACTTTGATGTTTATGTGGTGCCAGAGTTTCGTATGGGGCGTACTTTTATTCGTCTCTGGGAGACGGCAAACGCAATGTTATGTAACGACGGTAAGCGCGTTAGCTATTCTCGCATAGCACCGTCGAATCTAAAGTCCATTACAGCTCATAATCGACTAGGGACGAAAAGAATAGCAACCCTAACCTTCATCTGCTTTGGTCAGCATCAGTTCATGTTTCAATCTAAAGCAGAAAAATTTATTCATTATTCGAAATCTCATTCCACTCGCCCAATTGTTTTTCTGACCACGTGTATGTTCTGGATCAGCGCTGTACATCTTTTGCACTCTGCAGAGTTATTTAGCCTAATAGTCTGATACCTCAGAAGGCTTTTCCAGATCTGGATTATTTAACTTGTAAGAAGATTTCTGGTGACCTTTTTCATCCGGATAGGGTGCTGCCTCTGTGGCTGGATCGCTCCACTTTCCCGCTTGCTTTAATTTGTTCCTCAGACCTGGAAAGGGGAATCCTAACTTATACGTCTTGTGGGCGCTAGCAAGAGCCTTATCGAATTTCTTAAGGTCGAAATAGGCTAGGCCAAGGTTGTAGTGAATATAAGCATTGTCTTGCGCATACTCTCTGGCCTGTTCCAGCTTCAAAACTGCCTCGTTATTCTTTCCTTGCTTCAATAAATAAGTGCCAAATAAATACTTCACCATTTCATCGTTTGGAGCAAAGCGCTCCGCACGGTCCAGCCAGCAGGCAACAGAGTATCGGGAACCCATTGGTTTGTCCCTTTTCTCTTTGTTCGCCAAGTTGATCATGGATACCAATGCGCGGTAGTGATTGGGAGAAGCTCGAAGCGTGTAATCCAGATCGCCGCCCGGGCTGGTTGAAGTAGCTCCTCGGCTGAGGTTCTCAACATAAGGCAGAAAATGATGTCGCTCTACAATTTCAAGGTCTGATTTTTTGTAACGATAGTCAAATGGGCCAATCGCATTTATCAAGTCACCGCATGATTCCTGAGGCATAGCTATTGGAGTAATAAACATACTTAGTGCACCCCAGAAAAGTAACCTTCGAAGATTATGCTGCTTATTCATTTGAAGTCCTATATCTTTGTCGATCAGTTTTGCGTTGAGTAGATTCTACGCATGGTTTTGAGTATGGGCTGATATGATGTTCTAACATTGATTCTGACAAAGTCTCCATGAAACGCATCCTGATGATTGCGTATCACTTTCCGCCATTAAGCGGGAGTAGCGGTATTCAGCGCACTTTACGCTTCGTCCAGTATTTGCCCGAGTTCGGCTGGAAGCCTCTGGTACTTACAGCCCACGTGCGTGCCTATGAAAGAACCAGTCCCGACCTGCTTGGCGATGTTTCTTCAGACACAGTCGTGTGTCGTGCCTACGCTCTTGACACAGCTCGTCATCTTTCCATCGGTGGGCGTTACCCTGGTTTTCTGGCCCGACCGGATCGCTGGATGACTTGGAAGTTCGATGGTATCCGCCAAGGCATGCGCCTGATCGAGGAATTTCGTCCTGACGTTATCTGGAGCACTTACCCCATTGCCACAGCACACGTCATTGCAGCGGAACTCCAACGCCGGACATCCCTACCGTGGATAGCCGATTTTCGTGACCCGATGGCTCAGGAAGGTTACCCAACAGATCCGCTGACTTGGCAGAGCTTCAAATGCATCGAAGAGCAGGCGATGGAACAGGCAAGTCTGGCACTCTTCACAACACCAGGTGCGGCACGGGTCTATCGCGAAAGGTATCCCGGTGCCAAGGCACGCATCGAAGTCCTCGAAAACGGCTATGACGAAGAAACCTTCGCCAAGGCCGAAAAGGAACTGCGAGAATGCACACCACTTAACCCCGGCTATCTCACCCTGCTGCATAGCGGCATCGTTTACCCTTCCGAGCGAGACCCATCTGCACTTTTCAAAGCCATTGAAAAGGTCAAGCAATCAGGACATCCAGCAGCGGCCAAAATAAAGCTTCGCTTTCGTGCCGCTGTGCATGAAGAACTACTCATTCATCTCGCTAGAAAGCATGGTATTGCAGACGTCATCGAAATCTTGCCGGCTATTTCCTATCGTGAAGCCTTGAGGGAAATGTTGCGTGCCGATGGTTTGCTCTTGCTCCAGGCAGCCAACTGCAACGATCAAATACCTGCAAAGCTGTATGAATATTTACGTGCTAATCGCCCACTGATTGCATTGACTGAATCAACTGGAGATACCGCGGCCACACTTGCAGCAACAGGTGTGCGGGCGATAGCCCCATTGGATAACCCTGAATCCATCGTCAGCCTGTTTATTGCTTTTGCCGAGCACCCCGAGCTTCACACTCTGCCGAATTCATCATCTGTTTCTGCTGCTTCAAGGTTTGGACGCAGCAAAGAACTAGCGCAGCTATTACATAATCTTCGGCTTGGGTCGTGAACCTGACTGAATCTTCGGACTGAGAATACCGAATGGACCTTAAAGAATATCGGGGCAGTGATCGTGAGTTGATGCGTACGACGGACCTGATGCGGCTAGTGCCAATAAACGGCCATACAGCCCTCGACGTTGGCGCACGCGACGGCCACTTCTCCCGCTTACTCGCAGACCGCTATTCCGAAGTTGTTGCACTTGATCTGACGAAACCGAATATAGATCACTTACGTATTCGTTGCGCTGCCGGGAATTTGCTCAATCTGGAGTTTGCAGACAAATCTTTTGACTTTGTTCTGTGCGCCGAAGTACTCGAACATATTCCCTCAGCAGACCTGCCACAGGCATGCAAGGAGCTTGCCCGAGTCACACGCGGATATCTTCTGATCGGTGTTCCATTCGAACAGGATCTTCGCCTCAATCAGACGTCTTGCCATCAATGCGGACAGATTAACCCGCCTTGGGGCCATATCAATCGTTTTGACGCAATCCGTTTGCGGGAATTATTCACCGGTCTGGACGAAGTTGAGTGTTCTCTAGTCGGAGAGACAAAAGACGTCACCAATAGTCTCTCGGCTGCACTGATGAGCTTTGCCGGGAACCCCTTCGGTACCTATGACCAGGATGAGCCTTGTATTAACTGCGGCAGCAAACTATTGCCCCCTGTGACTCGCAATATCGCTCAGCGCTTAGCGACGCGGGTTGCCCATTGGATGACGAATATTCAACAACACATTACGCCACCGCATGCCAATTGGATCCACCTTCTGTTTCGATGTAACTAATCTCCCATCTCAGTGATTTCATCCAATCCAAAGAAACACTCCGTTTCCGTTGCAAAAGGCGCGGTAATCGTTGTTGCCATGCGCTGGACGGATCGCCTCATCGGCATTGTTAGCACTCTTATCCTTGCCCGCCTGCTGGTTCCCGAAGATTTCGGCATCGTGGCAATGGCATCCTTGGTCGTCGCTCTGATTGATACGCTGCTTGACCTCGGCGTCGGTTCGGCACTGGTGCAAAACCGCAACGCGGACCGCGATGATTTCAATACTGCATGGACGCTCGGCCTGTTGCAAGCCTTGTTTGCCGCCGGCCTGATCGCCTTCATCGGCGCCCCGCTCGCGGCCGATTATTTCAACGATCCGCGCGTCGTCGATGTACTGCGCGTCTTGTCCTTGTCGGTATTAATTGCCGGTTTTCAAAACATTGGCATCGTGATGTTTCAGAAAGACATGGAATTCGGCAGGGATTTTCGATTCCTTTTTCTGCGTCGAGTCATCGGCTTTACCGTCACCATTGCCCTGGCATTGTGGCTTCAATCCTACTGGGCAATGGTTTTCGGGACGCTTGCCGGCCGTTTCGGCGGCGTCGTCCTCAGCTATTTTCTGCATGATTACCGCCCGCGTCTTTCGCTGAAGTGCATTTCGAAACTCTGGTCGTTTTCGCAATGGATTCTCGTGCGCAATCTAGGCAGCTACGGCGCAACGCAAACAGACAAGATTATTGTCGGTCGCCGTGAAGGCGCATCTTCACTCGGCGCCTATACGCTCGCCGACGAAATCGCGGCCATGCCCACCGGAGAACTGCTCGCCCCGCTCGGACGCGTCCTGTTCCCCGCCTTTGTCCGCGTCGCCGACCAACCGGAAGAGCTGCGCCGGATATTTTGTCTGGCGTTTGGGGTACAGGTACTCGTCGCTCTGCCGGCAGGCGTCGGCCTCGCATTGGTGGCGCCGATTGCAGTACCTCTGTTGCTCGGTGCCCAATGGACGATGGCGATTCCATTGGTCCAGATTCTTTCGCTCATGAGCATCGGCATCGCCCTTGCGCATGGGGGCGGCTATTTACTGCTGACGCTCGGTAAGGTGCGCCTGTTGGCGGTGGTCACCTGGCTGCAGTTTGCCTTGTTGCTCCTGCTCGTCCTGCTTGCCTTTCCGACAAGCCATGCCGCGGGTATCGCCGGTATCCGGCTGGCAGTCTCGGTTGTCGGGATGTTCATCCTGCTTGCCCTTGTGCTGTGGGTTATGCCGAGTATCCGCCTGCTAGATCTAATTATCACCGCCTGGCGGCCCGTAATCGCCACCGGCGTTATGGCTACTTTGCTGTGGTATGCCGAGTTGTCGCCCGCTCTTTCGCCCCTAGGGTTGCTTCTCGCGCAAATTGCACTGGGGGCAAGTAGTTATGGCCTTACCCTACTTGCACTTTGGCGGCTGTCAGGTTGCCAAGAGGGCTCGGAAAGCTATCTGCTTGACAAGTTGCGCGTGAAGCAAAGCATCAGATAGATGCTCGGGCGTTCCTGACCAGCTGCGCGGCGATTTTGAAATCACTGCTACCCCAGGGCGTAAATCGGGGCAGTTGAAATATGTCGGTATCACGCACGGCAACACCTTGGGCCGTGCTTACCGCTCGCTCGAAGCCCGCCGCTTTTACGAGAGCGGAATGTCGCGGAGAAAAATCCCGACCTGGTTTCCCATTCGGATAAGCAAAAGACGTAATCGGCTTGCTGATAATTGATTCCAGACGACCCTTCCCAGTAAGTATCTCATCCAAGGCTTCGTCATCATCCAGCGTATTCAGGATGGTGTGTGTATCAGTATGCCCCCCTATTTCGACGCCTCTTTGTTCAAGTTCGCGGACTTGTTGGCTTGTCAACATAAGGTTTGTGGGCAGTTCTCGGCAATCTGCAGCATTTAAAACATGCGTAACTTGCTGAGCACGAAGCTTCGGTGAACTGAACTTGATATGGTTCAAAATTGCGGCGATAGCCGTGTTTTTGTCTTCATTCGAAGCGATGGGAAGAATGCCGAGATCAAGATCCTCCAAGTTGATAACAACTTTCTTCGAGATAGAGATGGAGTCGATGATGGCGTCGTTAAACATGCGTCCCCCATCCAAATATCCCGTGGCCACAAATACAGTTGCAGGTAAATGGTATTTTTCAAGAATCGGTAGTGCGATCACTAGGTTGTCGGCATAGCCATCGTCAAAGGTAATGCTGCAGGCTCGGCGTGGTAAGGTTCCGCGTTCCAGTCGGTCAATGGCCTCCGATAGAGATAGAACTGAGAAATTATGAGTGATAAATCGCATCAAATGATCGAACTGCAAAGGGTCGGGTTCGCCTGGTCGGAAGGGGTCAAGGACGGGAACGACGCGATGGAAAATCAGCGTCGTCAGGGTTGGGTGGGGGGGCCAGAACCAGAAAGGTAGCTTATTGATCATTGCGCAATGCTGAGGCACATTAATACCGGACTGAAGCAGGAAAGTTCAGAATTGGAGGGGGACGTTTTCGTAAGATGTTTGAACTGCCCGTCAAGCGGAATATCCAAGCGTTCTGGTCTATGCTGTTGATTAGCGCAAACACACCATATTGCGGGATATATCCGAAACGCCCGAAAGTACCTTGTACCGGAGCATTGACTATAGGCCCCTGATTTCTTGCAACTTGATCCCACGCTCCGGTATCCATGTTTAATGTATATACATTGCTTCCCCCATGCCAAGCAACGATGCGATCAGCGATCGGATCGTAAGCAATACCAGGTGACTGCTTACTGCTTACCATTGCCGGAGCGTTGGTTGTCTGCATCGTCGAAAGTGCTCCTGTGGCTAAATCAAGGACCTGGACACCATCGCCCAGCATGACGAACTTTCGACGCTTGCTATCCAATGCAGCGGAGAGATGGTAATCGACGGACGTGGATGCGTTGATCTGATCGAACTGATTGCTATCGAATGAATACGAGTAAAACTTGGTTTGGTCTTTTATGTAGACAAGTTTGCTGACTTGATCATAAACAGCCATTACACCAGGGTCTTTTACCGGCGAACTGCTGGTAAGCAAACGCCACTGTTTTTCAGTGAAGTCATATTTCCATGCATCAGAGCCGAAAAATCCGCAGGGTGATAGCGATCCTGAAATTGCAAACATGCTATCGATGTGTGCAGCGTAGGTTAACCCGCCATAGGTGTGGCGCGAAGTGGGTGTGCCATCGGGTAGAGATGGTGTGCAGTTAGCCTCAGATGTTCGTGGGCTCGGATCAACAATCCGCTGGATACTCATTGTGGGCAGATCCAGGGCATACATTTCGTTTCCCCAATAGTCGGCATGTCCTCCTCCCCATACCAGTAGGCGACTTCGCTTGCTGTCCACCGTACCGCCATTCCAAGCTTCGACCAAATACGGCGGATATCCTCTTGGAAGCGGATCAGGCAGCACTGAACGAATTTTCGTGTTGGGTAGTTCAAGCCACTGACCCGGTTGCAGGTTGAGAATCGGGGCAGGTACTCCGGAGTTGGCTGCGAGCGTCCTGACTGATGTACTGGCGCTTTGTGCGCTAGAGTTTCCTGCTGCATCCCTGGCTATGACGGAGTAAGTGTAATTTGTTACAGCACTCAACCCAGAGTCCAGGAAACTGGTCGTCGGTGCCGTCACGAGTGCGATGCTTGATCCATTTCGAAAGACTTGATAGGTCGATACACCGATGTTGTCTGTAGAAGTAATCCAATTCAATTGGATCTGACTGCTGGAGGTAGCAGTCGCAGCCAAGCCAGCAGGTGACGAAGGGGGAACGGTATCCTGGACTGATGACAGATTGGCCATGCAGCTTGCCGTTTGACCACCATTGCTTCCTTGGCAAGTCCAGAACCAAGGGCCTGCACCGGAAACGGCTGAAGGGGATCCTCTTGAGCATAGATTGATGGTGGAGGGGGGGCTGGTTAGCAATGCGCCATTAGCCGATCCGCACTCGCCTGCAACCGAACCAGAGATTAATGTGGTTCGGGGAACAATACCCCAGTTCGGCGTGGTATCAAAGCCGCTATCTAGGATGACTTGCCAATTGCTTGCCCCCGACAAGCGTCCCCATGCAGCGGCAGCTCCAGGTGCATTATCGTCGACAGCATAGGCAATAGCAGGTAACAGATTGCCCCAATAACCTGTCGGTGCAGTTGTCGGGTGACCACCGGAATCTCCTAATAGCGTATTTCCGCAAACAGAAGCTGTCGGGAAGGTATTCCGGTAAACGTCCGACCAGTTTTTATACCAGAGGTTAGGGTTCCCACCCCCAAGACCATTGCTGGATTTGATGTTGTAGGCAGACGCAGCCCCAAAACAATAGCCTGAGCTATCGCCGAGGATTCCGACAGCCCCCCGATAAAGGTGGTTCCTTACCTCAAGATAAGCAGACATTTCAGGTAGCGGTTCAAGTGCGGCTCCCATACCTATGGACTGTATGAAATAGTGTTGTTGCCAGGGGGCAACGAGACCGGTACCGTAAAGACTGTCGTTGTATTCGTAAAGGTAACCGATACCCGCTGGCACAACCGTTTCTTTAACGGCCTTCAATCGTGCAATATTGTTCGCCAATAGAGTTTGATAATCCCCCAAGAGGGGATCCACTTCTGGCGCAATGCCTACATACTGACTTAGAGTTCTCAAGCCCCAGGCGTAACCGCGTGTCTGTCCATTTAGGTAACGTGATGTACCATTATTACTGCTTGGCGGATTCGTAGCCCAATTGACTGAGCCAGCAATTAGGAAGACTAGTGCAGACTGATTCTGCATTGTTTCCAAATAATAGTAATCGCCGGTCAAAAGGTAGGCCAAGTAACCTCCAGACCCATGATGCGCAACTTCCCAAATCAATGGGCCGGAGCCATATTGGGTCGCACCGCCACCTCCTGCACCCTCAGTACTCCAATTGCTGCGTGTACTTGGCTTAAGAGGCAGTTTGGTAAGACTGTCATTCCATACAATGCCATAGCTGTTCAGAGCCTTGGCGTTTGCGAGAACTGAACGATAGGCCCGTATATCGGCGGCAGAGGTAACGTACAGGGCATCCCATCGGGGCAAGAGACCGATTTGGTCCTGATATCCACCTGCACCCATGGAAGCGGTCCAATTGCCATTCTGGTTCGGTGTATAGCTTTGGTAAAGTCCATCGAGCACCGACGTGCTTGGGCCCTTGTCCATATAATTAGGCACCAAGCGGGTGCTCTTTAAATAAGTCGTATCGTGTTTGGGAGAGACTTGGGGATCCCCGCCTATCCAGCTATCAACAGCCCATCGTGTGTGTGCATAGTGAGTTAATTCATTGCCTGTACCGCCATACACTACTACTCCGCCAACGGTGACCGTCGGAGCATAGGTTTTCGGCGTCGTTGCTATATCGAGGTAGCCGTTTTCGACAATCGCACGAATCCAGATGCGCCCGCCTTTGTGGTAGCGCACGTGGAACCATCCAACTAGGCTGGGGTCACTGCCTATCGGTGACCGATAGTGGGCCTCCACCATCTCCGGACCGCTAAGAAAGGTACGAAACGGACTGGAGAGTAATGTTGACAGGCTAACTGAGCCATAACTCCCCAAACTGATAGAGGCCTGAGGGTTTGCTGCTTTAATCGAGTTCGCCGTCAGATGAGCGACGTTTTGCGGAGTGGTGCTGTTAACCACGTTTATTGAAGTTGCTACACTTGCGTTCAAATGTATCTGGCCTGATGCGATTGCATGTTTTACCGAATTGTCACTCCAGCGGCGCATCACTACCACTTGCTGATCCGGAATTTCAAGCCTTGGTGTTCCCGTAACATCTCCCTTCTTGAACGCGAGTCCAACTGTGAAGGGCAAGCTACCGGTGACTGGGGCAGTCAAACTAAACGATGTAATAGCACCAGCAACACCAGAGGAAACGAATCCAGTCACGTAGATCGTTACGCAGGCAATCCATTTGGTGAGAGATCGCATAATGCACTCCAAAGTAGAGACGCGAAGGTAACTTGTTTCATTGGCCCGAGGCCCTACTGGCTTAGGATTGTTTTGGGCCCAATCCAATTCTACGACTTGCAGATTTGCTCCATGCAGTTAGTTCGACGATCATTTCGCTGACTATGCTGTGGTTCGATGTCGCCGAAAAGAAGGCCTTCGGTTGGTTCTTTCACTACTTCGAGTGGTAAGCCGATAGCTTCGAATCAGTTTCTTTAACCCAACTACGGTTTTCAACCCATTTCTTGGTAAGGACAACGATTACCATCATGTTGTAAGGCAGGTCAAAGTAAGGCATAGACAGAAATGCACCTCCTGCGGCGAAACCGACAAGACTCACTTGAACCATGGCGCCTAGATCGCTTGTCCATTTCGTCTCAGCGACTTTGCGACCGTGCTTTCGCAACCATCCAGCATGAAAGTAAGTGGTAATCCAGATCAACAAATAGAGTAGCAGACCGACAATCCCATGGTTGCCTAGAATTTGAAAGTAAATGCTGTGGGCAGCCCGAACCACCGTTTCGTGGACACCATAAATATTAAAGACCCATTGGTGCTGATAGGACATTCCACCACCAAAAAAGTAGTCCTTCGCTACTTCCCATGCAACAATCCAAGCATTGATACGTCCCATTGCGGAGGCATCTTCTTCATAAGTTTTGATGGTATGCATGCGTTGCCACCAGTGTTCAGGCATGAAGGGCAGGAGCACCACAACCAGCAGCAAAATTGCAAGCCCGATAAGTCCTTTTTTCTCGCTGCGCCACCACATAACCGTGGTCATGGCCAATAGAGCAAGCAAGGCTCCGCGCGAATGACTACCCAACGCCGCTGCAACACTTAGAACAATGATTCCGGTAATACCGTTCCGCATCCACTTTTTTTCTAGTTGCAACTGCAGAAAGTAAAGTAGAGGAATGGTCATAATGACTGCAAGAGCGAAATGGTTGTTGTCAGCAATGAATGATCCGGGTGGTCCCCACACGAGGTAGTTGCCGCCCGTCAAAATCGTGAATAGCCCCCCTTTAGCTGAAAGAAGTGCCATTGATAGTGAGGTTACCCACGCAAAAACAATGATCTTATGTTTGTCTGTCAGGAGGATCAGAGCTACAAAAGTCATTAGGTAGATTTTCATGACCTTGTCCCACTGTGCGTGATCGCCGCTTACATCGAACCCCATCTGCCAAGTGATGGTTATCCAGATCGAGAATAGGAACAGAAGTGTGGTCGGCGTACCTTGGAATGGCGATTGACGATCTTTCGTGAACAGAAGTCCCAATAGGGTCGAACCTGCCGCAATAGCAGCCAAGGGGGCGTCATAAGCGATGCCCCATGAAAAGCGATGGGGGTTCATGATGCTTAACCAGGTCCAGAGCATGACACCAACCCATGGTCGTCGTAAGGCGATCAGGGCGCATATACCGACAATCGCAAGAATCAGAAGGTCACGCATGGCTGCGTGCCTTAAGAACTTGATTAAAAACGTCGATCTGCCCGGCGGTTGTTTCAGTCCAGTCATACTGTTTCGCATAAGCGCGTGTGACGGCACGCTCAGGGAGAGTTGCACGCAGACTTGCCACTCCGCGAACGATGCCTGCGGGTGAGCGTTCATGCATCAAGACACCCGCTGCTGGTTTCGAAACTAGCTCGGGAGTGCCGCCGACCTTGGTTGCGACGACGGGGGTACCGCAAGCCATGGCCTCGAGAAGCACATTCGCCCAGCCTTCGCGACTTGAGGCAAGTAGCAGGCAATCAGCAGCGCTGTAGAGATTAGCAAGTTGGGTTTGCGTCAGCGGGCCAAGGAATGTCACTCGCTCAGCTAGCTTCAAGCGCTTGGCCAAAGCGCGCAGGTTCGCCTCCTCTGCACCGGTGCCTGCGATGTATAACGCGGCATCAGGTATCTGTTTTAATGCCTCAATTACTAAATGATGTCCCTTGAGTTCGATCAGGTTACCAACAGAGGCAATGGCGAAGTAATGGTCTCTCATCCCAAATGAGGAGCGCGCGGACTGGCGTTCTTGTGGTCGAAATAAATCCAGATCGACCCCGTTGCGCAGCACAGTAATCTTCTGTCCCGCCCCGCCAAAGCCGACAATTGTTTCCTTGAGCGCAGCTGAAACCGTGATCATCGCAGCACAATCCCGTGCGGCTTGCAGAATCAGTTCGCGAGGCTTTTCGTACAGAGAAATAAGATTGATATCGCTGCCGCGAGCGGTAATCACGACCGGCTTGCCCAGCGCTTTGCCAATCATCGTTGCAGCAACGCCATCCGGATAGAAGTAGTGGGAATCGATAAGATCAAAGTCATAACCGTCAGCGATGAGGTGTTGGGCTGCGGCCAGCCCGGATCGGGCGAGCGCATAAGGAGCGAGGTTCATGCCAATTTTGGGCAATAGAAGGTAGCGCGGGTGCCCGATATGGATGCCATTACGCATTTCGTAATGGGGTGCCGCAGCGTGTTTGGCGTAATCGCCGAAGAGAGGGTGGCGAAATGGAAACCAAGGTACGGGAGCTATGACACGGGACTCGACCTTTTCGCTGATCAGCAAGTGGCGTAGTCGCGTTTCGACAAAGATGCCATGCCTTGGACGCACACTGCTCGGGAAGAGAGTAGAAAACAATAGGGTGCGAATCATTGCACCACGCGCGCTGAGAAAGCGAAAAACTTCAAGCCTCGGTTCTTAAGATTTATCACTTCAACGAGCGTTTTGCTAACTTCGCTGTGCATACAATGATGAAGCAGTAGCAGCATTCAGTCCTCTATGGCGTGCATCAAAGCTTCCAGAGTCATTAGCCTGCGCCATTGGTCCTTGCGCAGGCCGGCCATGGGGTCGGTAGTCATGAACGAATGCAGCGGGGCGGCGGCGAACACTTCTCTGTCGGTCAGTCGAGGCGCAGCACACCAGGTGGAGATACCGCTGGCATCGAGGAAAGCGCGTGCATCGGCCTTGAAATGCTCAGCCTTGGCTGGATCGACTTGCGGCACAGACTGGATGCCGAGGCGGGGCGCCAGTTTGCCCCAGACCTTGCCGCCATAATGGCCGAGCAGGGGAGTAAAGCGCAGGAGATTGAACGGTGTGGCCGGCTGGGGGGGGTAACCATGTTCGAGCGGTATGTCGGCCAGGCGCGGTGCGAAACGGGCTAGGCTGGCGCGCACGAACAGGCTGCGAAAACGCGTCGATGCCTTGGCGACCAGAATCGGTTCCAGCACCTCGGCGAAAGCGATGGGCGAAAAGGCCGGCCAGAGTTGCTGGGTGGTGCTAGCGATGCGTCCCTGCCAGCGCTGCATGCGCAGGCTGTAATACACGCAATCCATCTGGGAAGTATTGGGAAAGCCGGTCAGCGGCGCGATGGCCCGTCCCGCTACTGTTGCCATGTGCTCTGCGAGATTCAGCCGTGCAGAAGGAGCAAAGACCGATTTGTCGTAAGGCACGGCGGCAAAGCGCTTGCGTGCGACCTTTCCTGCGTCGAGCGGACGACGTTGTGCCAGTCTCGGCCAGAGCAATTCCCACCAGTAGCCGCGCGCCAGTTCGCCAAACGAGCCGTTCAAGCTCATGCCGTGCGCGGCGCTCAGACGGCGGTGAGTGGCAAGGATGCGGGCGTAGTCGAAGGCGTCGTATTCGCCGTCGGTCATCCGCAATGCGGTATCGAACTCTTCCGGGGTGGGAATGGATTTTGATGCGATGTGCTGGTGCTGCAAGCCAAGCTCGCTGGCGATACGCGAAGCAATTGTTACATCCGGATGGCCGGGGGTACCGGAAACGGTGGTTGTGAAGGGACGACCTGCTTTCAGCAGTCCGGACAGCAAGAAACGTGAGTCGTACCCGCCGGTAAGGTCGGAAACCAAGGGCTGTTCGGTGTGGGGAAGCGCTTTCAGTACGCCGACCAGCGCCTCATGCGTTTGCATGATGGCGTCATCCAGGGCCAGGCTTTCTGGCTGGATATCGGAAAACTGCCAGTAGTTTTGCACCCTGACGCCAGATCGGTCGAAGCTGAGCACCGCAGCAGGGCCGAGTTTGCGCACCCCCTGCCACAAGCTGCGATCCTCGTAAAGGATGCCCGAGGAGACAAATTCATGGACGCCGACCGGGTCGAAACGGGCTCCGCCGAGGATAGCCAGCACGGCGGAGGAAAGGCTGACCGCATGGCCATCGGCATACTGACGCCAGTAAACGTGGAGGCTGCCGCAGCGGTCGGTGACGACATGAACTTGCCGTTGCCGTTCATCGACGATCAGCACCGCAAAAAACCCCTGCATGCGTCTCGCCAGACCAATCGGTCCGTGCGCGAGATACTGGCTTAGCAGCCAGTTGGTATCCCTACCTGCTTGCGCCGGCAAGGGTAACCAGGCACCGAAAACAGCCAACGAGAGTTGCCCGTCCTGCGCTCGCGCAATACGCTGCGGCGGGGCGACCGTCGCCGGTGCTATGGCCAGCGCTGCGGTAGCGCCAACGCTTGTATCGGAAATCGCAACGCGCTTGAAGCGTGTCAGCGCCTCCACGCCCTGCCGGAAAACGGGGGATTCGGCTGCAGAGGGGGTATCCGGGACGAACAGGAAGGCGTGACTCATAGCGTTGGGGTTCAGTTCACGCCGGTTGGATCGGACGGACCTGTCTCGAACACACCAGGGCCGACGCTCACGGTGGCTGAGTTTGCGGTCTGCGCGAGAACTGCCAAAAATAGAAAACAGGCGAGTAGAAGGCAACTCACTGCACGGCTCCGGGTTGCCAATTAGGGCGGGGGGTCAATGGTCGTGTACCGATGGGAAACATGAATTCGGCATCGGGTTTCCACTCATCCGGCAGTGGGTGAGTCATATTTCGGGTAACAAAGTCGGGTACGGTGCTGGAAATCTGGAAGTCGAGTGCTTCGGGTGCTGTGAGCAAGCTGTGCAACAGGGGCAGGTTGCCATGAAATTCGCCATTGGTAAGCAGTGAGAATAGTCCCAGTCCCACTGTCAGGTTGTTTACAGCATACACACGCGGTGGATCGGCAAATTTCTTCTCGGCAACGCGCAGGAACCAGCCGCCCATTTTCCGTTCGCTGAGCAGCGTGTTGTGGATCAGGGTCAATCGACTGTCCGGCCAGACATGGCCTTCTTCGCCATACGAAACAACAACTAAATTCTGCGTCTTGTCACTCTGGCCGATGATGTTTCCTACTAGGGTTGCATCGCCTCCGTTGGGCAGGTTGAGCTCGTAGGAGGCTTCGCCGTTTGGACCGTCGTAGAGCAGGTTGTAGCGGATGTCGTTGATGCGCGCGCGCGACTTGACGAGATGGCCGCGAAAGCCGCCATGAAAGCGACTTCCTCGCAAAGATAAGCGTTTGATTTTCCCTACGTACAGCAGATGCGGGAGGGAATCCATCTGACGCGGCGCCTGGGCGAACAAGCTGTTCTCAATCGACAATTCAGTTTCCGGAAAATTTGCGGTGAGCAAGCCCATCTGATTCTCGAAAAATGAGCAATTGCGTACCAATAATGTTCCCTTCTCGAGACGTATCCCCGCGCCATTGCCATCGTCGGCACGCGCTCCGCGGAATTCGATGTTTTCAATGTTGAAGTCTCCTTCGCGGAGCACCCAGATCGCTTTACCTTCGGCAATCTTGCCATCGGCGATCAAGACCGGGCGCTGGCCAATCCCGCGGATGGTCAGCTTCTTTTGCGGCCAGACGGCGACATCGCCGCGATATTCGCCAGGCATGATCTCGATAGTGTCGCCATCCTGCGCCTGTTGCGCGGCATCGGCGATGCGGTTGATGTGTTCCAGCGGACCGACGCGAATCGTTGCAGCCTGCGCGGCAGTAATGAGCCAGATGGACAGCAGCGAAATCAGCACTTTCAGCAGGTTTCTCATCGGGTAAGTCCGGTGACAGTTTCTTTCCGTGTGCGCAGCCACTGTTCGAGCATCGTCATGATCCAGACCATTTCTCCGTAAAAGCCCGGGTGGGCCGGCAGGTGCTCCTTGAGCAGGCGGGCGATGAACTCGCGGCGCACGATGCCGCGTTCGGCCAAGCCGTGCAGGGAATCGACAGCCAGCGCGTTGAGAGCTGGATGGCTTACCGCCCAGGCACCGAAGGGCAGGCCAAATCCATGTTTCTTCTTGACCAGGATCGCGTCGGGCAGGAAACCGCGCAGCGCTTCCTTGAAAAACCAGCGCAGTTTGAGTCCCTTGAGCTTGTAGCGGGTGGGCAGCGTGAGCGAAAAGTCGAGCAGCCGATCATCGAGCAAGGGAAACACCGGTTCGATGCCCGCCAGACGCGCCGAGCCGATCACCTTGGGCAGGTCGTTCTCGGCCAGCGTGTAGCGCCAGTCGAAGGCGAGCATCTTGTTCACCAACGAGGCATGGGCCGGACAGTCTTGATAGACCGCGCGCTGGTGGCGTGTCGGCGCTGCCGTATCGACCTGCGCCAGGAATGCATCGCCGAATACCTGTGTGACGCCCATGCGCATCAACAGGTTGTAGGAGTCCAGACGCTCGGGCATTGGTACGCGCGCCTGGCGTACGTAGCTGGCCACTTTCTTCAGTAGCGGGATGCGGTCGAATGTCGAACTGTCGGCGAAGGCGGGTTCGAGCAGCCCCTTGCGCAGGAAGTCGGGCAGTGCGTCGTAGATGCCGAAGATGCGCTGCTTGGCATAACGGGCATTGCCGCCGAATAGTTCGTCGCCGCCGTCGCCGGCGAGCAGGGTGGTGCAGCCATCCTCCTTTGCCATGCGTGCGCAGTAGAAGGCCGGCACGGCGGACGAGTTGCCGAAAGGCTGGTCGTAATGGGCGGCGACCGCCGGGATGCCGGCGACGAGGTCGTCCGGGGTGACGTAGTACTCATGGTGGCGCGTGCCGAAATGCTGCGCGGCAAGGCGCGCGTAGCTCATTTCGTCGTATCCGGCGACATCGAAACCAATCGAATAGCTGTCGGCGGGCTGGCCGAGAATCTGCGTGGCCATGCCGGCCACGGTGGAACTGTCGGTACCGCCGCTCAGGTAGCAACCGGTCTTCCCGGCGCCGAGGCGGCGAGCGACGGCGTTGCGCACAAGGCCGAGAAACTCCTCGCGCAAGTGGGTGAAATCGGGGGTGCGGAGTTCCTCGAACTGCGGCCGCCAATAGGGGGCGACCGTCAGTTGTCCGTCCTTGAACAGGGCATAGTGGCCGGGCGGCAGGCGGAAAACGTCCTTGAAGACAGTGCGCGGCGAAGGGATCACATGGAAGTAGAAGTAATCGAACAGCGCCTGCGGGTCGAGTTCGGTCGCACCCAGTTGATCGGCGCGCGGCGCAACGCTCAAACGGCCGTCGGCAATCCGATAGCAGAGAGAATGAAAGGCGAAACGGTCGACGGCAAGAAACTGCCCGCCCGGCACGTCGAAGGCGACGGCGAAGTCGTCGCCGACCTGGGTCGGCGCGGTTGTCCCCCCGCGCGCGTAAGCCTCGCGCCAGGCCGCGAGCACGCCCTCGCGCGCCGCCAGCGCGGCGAGTTGGCTGTCGTGGAAAGCGGGTTTGCCTAAACCAAGAGCGAGAGTGTCATGCATGGGAGTTCAGCCAGTCGAGGCAGGCATTTTCCACTGTTTTGCGCCATTCGTTCGTCGAGAAAGTGTGATCCGCCGCCGTCAGATCGACGCGCAGGCAGCCTGGAGATTCCAACAGACCTTCCCAAGCCGGGTGGGCACCGGCATATTCGAGGAACTCCTTGGCGGTGTAATCGTCGCCGCTCAGGATCAGCAGGATGCGGCCGGGAAAGTTGCGCCAACCGCGCGCCATGCGTTCCTGGAAACCCGGCGTGGGCGTCGCGCTCTGGGGCTTGGCACGCGCCTGCCCCAGCTTGCGCAGCAGTTCGCCGAGGGCGCCAAGGATGTCCAGGCGGCCGGAGACCAGCTTGATCCAGAACTCTTTTTGCAGCAGCCGCTGGCCGTAGTAGTGCTTCACCTGGGTTTTCGCCAGCGTGGCTTCCGAGCGCACCCAGGGATTGAGCAGGCACAGGCCGGCAATGCGTGCGTCCTGGGCGACGTCGCAGTAGAGCAAGGCGGCCGAGGCGGCATCGCACAAGCCCCATAGCACGATGCGCTTGACCGACGGGCAGGCGGCTTGAAGGCCATCGACGGCGGCGGCAATGTCGGGCACGATGGCCTCGAAGCTGCGTTGCTCCCCCGTGCTGTCGCCCATGCCGCGGTAGTCGAAACGCCAGGTCGGATAGCCCGCGGCGGCCAGGCGGCGCGCTAGCAGGACGAACTGCCGATGACTGCCGACACGGGTCTGCGGGCCGCCGACAACGATGACCACGCCGAGCTCGGAGGCTTCCTCAGGATAGGTGAGGATGCCGAAGAGGATTTCCTGCGCGCAGGCGAAGCGGATGGGTTCTTCGCGGCAGTTCATGCTTGCACTGCCGCCAGCGTTGCCGCCAGCAAGGCCGGAATTTCTTCGATTTCCGTGCTTTGCCAGAAACTCGGCGCTGGCAGGACGGCACTCTCAACCGAAAAACCGGCCGCCTTCCACACGGCAACCCGCTGGGCCGCTGCCGGAGTCAGCGCTCCGTCTGCGCGCGTCGTCAACTCGAACCAGCACAGGCGAGCGGGCCGGGTTGGGGGCTCCAGTTCAGTTTGTTCCAGGCCCTGGACAAGGGCGGGGGCTAATGCATAGCCAGCGATCTCGACCGACCTCCCTGCCGCAAGCTCGGCCTTCAAGGCTTCCATCGCGCCTTTGGCTGCGCCGCTCAGCAAGTCGCCGGCGACTTTCATGCGCAGGAACTGTTGCACGGTTTGCTTTCCCGTCAGGGTCGGCTGCCAGAACAGGAAGTTCACCGGATCGGCCAGATGCCGGGCGGCTTCGGCCGCCAGCAAGCAGCCGCTGCGCAAGCCCCAGAACCAGACAGGAACGTCAGGGCAATGCGCCCGTAGCCAGGCGTGCGCGGCGCTGACGTCCCGCAGCCAGCTTTCCCAGGTAGCATCGCCAAAATCGCCGGAGCTGTCGCCGCAGCCATGCAGGTCGATCTGCAGCACGGCGTAGCCATGATGTGCGAGCAGACGAGCCTGCATGGCGGCCATGCGGCGCGCCTTGTTCATTTCTTCGGCGAATGGGTGGAGGTAAACCAGAGCGCCGCGCAACGGAGCGGCCGCATGATAGAGGCAGAATCTCCTGTCCTCCGGTGCATCGGCGACCGACAGGAAGAAAGCTTCGGGCGCCATGAGCAGGGAAGGGAGCTTCAGTGGGTACGCTTGCTATCTACGAAGGCGGTGAGGGTGCCCACCGTGGCGAACAGGCTGCCATCGATTTCGTCGTCGTCGGCGACAAAGCCGAAGTGCTCTTCCAGGCCGGCAATCAGGGCGACGACGGCCATCGAGTCGAGTTCGGGTACAGCGCCGAGCAGCGGAGTGTCGGCGGTAAAGCTGGCGCTGCGCCCCTTGAGGCTGAGAATCTCGTCGAGCAGCTGGATAACTTCTTGATGTGTGTGCACGGGGAAAACGCTCCAAGAGGCTGAATCGACGTCGATTATAGGCGATGGGTCTATGCGATACTTCCGTCGTCGAAATATTGCGGTTCTTCACCATGCGCGACGCCCACCTGCTTCACGAACTGATCGAACTTTCCGCTGCCCGCGACGCCCAGGCGGTTGCCCTCGCTTACAGTAAACAATCCCTCTCCTACGGCGCTTTACAAGTGGCGGTAGGGGCTTGCGCCAGTGGGTTGCTTGCGCTCGGCCTGCAGCGCGGCGAACGCGTCGGCATCTATCTGGAAAAACGCTTCGAAACGGTGATCGCCAGCTTCGGCGCGGCGGCGGCTGGCGGCGTATTTGTCCCGCTCAACCCGCTGCTCAAGCCCGAGCAGGTGGGGTACATCCTGCGCGACGGCAACGTGCGTGTGCTGGTCACCTCGCCGGAACGCGCAAAGCTGCTGACTGACGTGCTGGCCGATTGCCCCGATCTGCGCCATCTCGTTGTGGTCGATGCGCCAGCTCAGTTGCCAAATGAGTTACCGGCCGAGTTGTCGTCCTCCAGCGCGCTTACCAGCCACCGCTGGGACGCCCTGCTGTCTGCCCCGCCACGTGCCGGCCACCGCGTCATCGATGCCGACATGCTCGCCATCCTGTATACCTCCGGCAGCACTGGCAAGCCCAAGGGCGTGGTGCTGTCACATCGTAACATGGTGGCCGGGGCGAAGAGCGTCTCGAGCTATCTGGATAACCGGCCGGACGACACCCTGCTCGCCGCCTTGCCGCTCTCTTTCGACGCCGGTTTTAGTCAGCTGACGACCGCATTCCATGCTGGCGCGCGCGTCGTGCTGCTCAACTACCTGTTGCCGCGGGATGTGCTGAAAGCCCTGGAACGCGAGAAGGTGACCGGCCTCACCGCCGTGCCCCCGCTTTATATCCAGCTCGCCCAGCTCGACTGGCCGGCGAGCATTACCGGTCATCTGCGCTATTTCGCCAACACCGGCGGGCGCATGCCGCGCGAGACGCTGAACGCATTGCGCGCCCGCTTGCCGCAGACCCAGCCATTCCTGATGTATGGCCTGACCGAAGCCTTCCGTTCAACCTATCTGCCGCCCAGCGAAGTTGATCGGCGGCCCGACTCCATCGGCAAGTCGATCCCGAATGCCGAAATCCTCGTCCTGCGCGAAGACGGCACGCCCTGCTCGCCAGACGAACCGGGCGAACTGGTGCACCGCGGTGCGCTGGTCGGCATGGGCTACTGGAACGACCCCGAGAAGACCGCGGAACGCTACAAACCCCTGCCCGGTCGCGAGGGCGGACTGGTGCTGCCCGAACTGGCGGTGTTTTCCGGAGATACGGTGCGCATGGACGCGGAAGGCTTCCTGTATTTCGTTGGGCGGCGCGACGAAATGATCAAGACCTCCGGTTATCGCGTCAGCCCCACCGAGGTGGAAGAAATTCTCTACGCGACGAAATGGGTCGGCGAGTGCGTCGCCTTCGGTGTTGATCACGCCACGCTCGGCCAGTCCATCCAGGTGATCGCCACCCCGCCGTCCGGCGGTACTCTGGATGTTGCTGAACTGCTCGCCGAATGTCGCACGTGCATGCCGGCTTATATGGTTCCGGCGGGCATCGAGGTACGCGAAGGCTCGTTGCCGCGCAATCCGAACGGCAAGATCGACCGCAAGACCCTGAGCACGGAATGGAGCGAGCGCCATGGCGGCTGACAAAGTCCTCCCGCGCCATGCGCCGATGAATCAGTTCTCCAGCGAGAACGGCGAACTGATGGTTGGCGGACTGCCGCTCACGCAACTGGCGGAGCAGATCGGCGCGACGCCCTTCTATGCCTACGATCGCAGCGTACTGGCGCGTCGTGTTGCGGAGTTGCGCGCCGCGCTGCCCCCCGCCGTTCGCCTGCACTATGCGATGAAGGCCAATCCCTTCCTGCCGCTGGTGCATTACATGGCGAGCCTGGTCGATGGCATTGACGTCGCTTCGGGTGGCGAACTGGAGGTGGCGCTGACGGCCGGCGCCGATCCGGCAGAAATCAGCTTCGCCGGGCCAGGGAAGCGCGAGGGCGAACTGCGTCAGGCCGTCGCGGCGGGTATCCTCGTCAACCTCGAATCCTTCCGCGAGATTCCCCTGTTGGCCGGCTTGTCGCAAGAACTCGGCCAACCGGCGCGCGTCGCGGTGCGGGTCAATCCTGATTTCGAACTCAAGTCG
Organism: uncultured Methyloversatilis sp.; assembly: GCA_964488825.1. GTDB lineage: Bacteria > Pseudomonadota > Gammaproteobacteria > Burkholderiales > Rhodocyclaceae > Sulfuricystis. The sequence goes on from CAZAWN010000002.1 coordinate 39,883, forward strand.
TCCGGCATGAAGATGGGCGGTGGGCCAAAGCAGTTCGGCATCGATGCCGAACGGGTCCCCCAAGCGCTCGCCGAGATCGGCAAGCATGGCCTCGTCTTCGAAGGCTTCCACCTGTTCGCCGGTTCGCAGAACCTCAAGGCCGAAGCCATCGTCGAGGCGCAATGCAAGTCTTACGAACTGGCGCTGCGGCTGGCGCAGGAAGCGCCTGCGCCGGTGCGCTCACTGAATCTCGGCGGCGGTTTTGGCATCCCCTATTTCCCCGGCGAGCAGCGGCTCGAACTGGCGCCCATCGGCACGAACCTCGCGGTGCTGGTCGCTCGGGCGCAAACCGAGCTTCCCGAAGCCCGCTTTGTGCTCGAACTCGGACGCTACCTGGTCGGCGAGGCGGGCGTCTATGTGGCGCGTATTCTTGACCGCAAGGTGTCGCGGGGGCAGGTATTCCTGGTCGTCGATGGCGGCTTGAACCACCATCTCTCTGCCTCGGGCAATTTCGGCCAGGTGATCCGCAAGAACTATCCGGTCGCTATCGGCAATCGCATGACGGCAACCGAGACGGAAATCGCCAGCGTCGTCGGCCCGCTATGCACCCCGCTCGATCTGCTCGCCGACCGCATGGAACTGCCGCACGCCGAACCGGGTGACCTGGTGGTGATCTACCAGTCCGGCGCCTACGGCGCCAGCGCCAGCCCGCAAGGTTTTCTCGGCCATCCGCTGGTGATCGAGGCGTTGGTTTGATGGCTTTCGTGCCGTCCCGCCAGCGCCGAGTTTCGCACCCAACCCGTCCCGTCGCGGTGCACGGCTGATTGCCGATGGAATCGCTGCCGCTGCTCTTTCAACTCAAGAAACTCATCGCGGCGCTGTTGCTGCCGCCGCTGCTGCCCTTGTTGTGCATTCTGGCCGGCTTGCTGTTGTTGCGTCGGAGACCGCGACTCGGGCGCGTTCTGGCCTGGGGCGGATTGCTATTCATTTGGCTGTTCTCTACGCCAATCTTCGTCGACCGCCTCGTCGCGCCGCTGGAAGATATCCCGGTCCTTGGCGCCACCGATCTCCAGCGTGGCCAGGCCATCGTCATTCTCGGCGCCGGTCGGCACCGTTTCAAGCCCGACTATGGCGGCCCCACGGTGAATCGCATGGGACTCGAACGGCTGCGCTATGGTGCCCGTCTGGCGCGCGCGAGCGGCCTGCCGGTGATGGTCAGCGGCGAAGCGGACCCGATGGCCGAGGCGCTGCGCAAGGATTTCGGCATCGTTGCGCGCTGGCGCGAGGGCGATTCGCTCGATACCGCCGGCAATGCGCGCTACAGCGCCGAAATTCTGCAGCGCGAGGGCATCCATCGGGTGGTGCTGGTCACGCACGCCTTCCACATGCGCCGCTCGCTGGCGGAATTTTCTGCCACCGGAATCGAAGCGATTCCAGCACCGACCGGTTTCCTGGGTAGTTTCGGAAGCGATGTGCCCGACCTGTGGTTCCGTGACTGGATGCCGGGCGCGGGAACTGCCCAATCCGGTGCGCTGGCCGCGCACGAGTGGGTCGGCCTGCTTGCTCTCAAAGTGCGAGCGCTGATGCAATGAGCGTCTGTGCAGGGTTTCATGGCAGGGGTGTCATTGCGCGCGTCCGGTCGATGTGGATCAGTGCATCGAAACGGCCCGACAAGGCGGCATTCGAGTAATGCGCCTGGAGTTCTTTGTCCGGCAGGTAAGTCACACCCACCGCGCGCTCCAGCCGCTGCGTGGACAAGGGGACGGCTAGTCGCGTATCCCGCAGGTTCAGGACAAATGCCGGGAGTCCAACGGCGTGCAGCACGCCGCTCCAGCTTTCTGGCAAAGCCGGCAGGAGTGTCTTCACGCGATCCCTGGTTGCCCAGCCGCTGGCGGCGCGTACCGTGCCCGCATGTGTGGTCATGCCGATCAGGCGCACCGCCGCATCGCCATGTCGTTCGCGCATCAATTGCCCGATCGTCAGGTCGCCCGTCACTGACTGACTCGTCCACCGCGCATCGCCCTGATGGGTGTTGTGCGCCCAGACGACCACCTTGTCGTATTTCGCCAGGGCCAGATCGATCGATTCGGCGAGAAAGCGCTCGCGCAGATTCCACGAACTCTCGGCGTCATCCCCCACGCCATATACAGCGCGGTAATAGCGTTCCGAACCCTCGATCGCGCGTGCCGACCACCAGGCGCGGCGCAGCGCGGGATCGGGTTGCGCCGCGTACGCGGCGGCAAGCCGGTCGCGCCGGGCAGTCACCCTCCGCGCGCAACTTGGCATCCAGCCCTGCGCAACGTCCCGGCCATACAACATGGGATCGATAGACAGCGGCCGATACGGGGCGAAACAACGGTAATCACGTTGGGCTGCGACGAAGTCACGCGGGGCGATGGCGCGCACATGGCGCAGCACATCGTCCACCGCCGGCGGCAAGTCATAAACGTCCATGCCGACGACGGCGAGTGACTTCCTGACGCCGTTGGCCGCGGCTGCCGCATTCATCTCACGCCAGGTCTCGACCACCGCCGCAAACTCGCGATTTCGCCACGGCCAGCTCGGAAACCTCTGGAAGCGGCACAAGGCCTCCGCTGCCGAAGTGAAGTACCCTCGGCCGGCCACATAGTCATCCACATCCGCCGTCGGCGCAGCCCCTGCCTCCAGCACAACCGCGGCAAAGCCCTTTTCCTCGACCAGTCGGCTCGTAATCCGCGCGCGCTCCTCGATGAACTCGGCGCTGCCATGCGTCGACTCGCCCAGCATCACGATGCGCGCATCCCCGATCCATTCGAGCAAACCATGGTAATCCGTGTCCTGCCCCACCAGCGGCTGCGCCGCCTGCGCGATGAGCTCTGCCAGTGGCAACCCGACGGGCGAGTCGGCCGAGTTTGCTGCGGCTGCCGGCAAGACGAGCAAGGCAAGCAGCGCTATTGCGATACGGCGCCAATTGGCCCGAAACCGCCGAGTAAAACTTGTTGAAATGAAAGACAGCCCCATTCCTTTGCTCCTCACCTCCAACGAGCTTGAACCATACTCTTCACGGGAAGAAGGTCAATGTTTGTAGTCGGTATCTGCTTTGTAACACCCTGTAAAACTCGGCGCTGGCCTGCCGGCACGAGGCTGGCGCTGGGCGAAAACGGCTAAGATAGCCGCCTTTCCCGGTTGGTTATGGAGTCTGCGATGAAATCTCTTCCTGCCCTATTTGCACTGCTTTTGCTGGTCGCCTGCGGTCAGGGTAGCGAAGGAGGCAAGCAGCCGGCGGCAGCGGCGGGGCCGGGCGGGGCGCCGCCACCGGCCGAGGTGGATGTCATTACGGTCGCGGCGGGCAGCGCGACGATTACCCAGGATTTACCGGGCCGCTTGCTGGCCTACCGTACGGCGCAGGTGCGGGCGCGTGTCGAGGGAGTGATCGAGCAGCGCTTGTTCGTCGAAGGAACCGACGTTGCGGCCGGTGCCCCGCTGTTCCGCATCGACGCGCGCAGCTTCCAGGCGCAGGCGATGGCGGCAGAGGCCGATCTGGCGGCGGCGCGCGCGGTGGCCGAGCGCTACAAGCCACTCCTTGAAACCAAGGCGGTGAGCCAGCAGGAATTCGATGCCGCACTGGCGAAAGCGAAGCAGGCCGAGGCGGCGCTTACGAAAACACGGCTCGATCTGGAGTATGCCGTCCCGCCAGCGCCGATTTCCGGGCGCATCGGTCGTGCGCTGGTGACCGAGGGCGCGCTGGTCGGCAAAGGCGAGGCGACGCATCTCGCCACCATCGAACAGATCCACCCGATCCGCGTTGAGTTCACGCAGAGTTATTCCGATCTACTGCGCCTGCAGCAGGCTGTCAAGGCGGGCAAGCAACAGCGTGCCCCAGTCAACGGGGGCGCCCAGGTGGAATTGCTCCTGGAAGACGGCTCGCTCTACCCTGAAAAGGGGCGCGTGCAGTTCGCCGATCTGGCCGTCGACCCGAACAGCGGTGCGGTTGTGCTGCGTGCCGAGTTTCCCAACCCGCGGCGCGAATTGCTGCCCGGCACCTTCGTGCGCGTGCGTTTTCCGCAGGCGCAGCTCGACAACGCGATCCGCGTACCGCAGCGCGCCGTGTTGAGCAGTCCGCAAGGACAATCGGTGCTGCTGGTCGGCGACGACGACAAGGTGACGCCGCGGCCGATCAGAACGGGCGCCATGTCCGGGCCGGATTTCATCGTCACCGATGGCCTCCAGGGCGGCGAGCGCGTGATCGTGAATGGCCTGCAGAAGGTCAAGCCGGGCGCGCTGGTCAAGCCCGTGGTGTGGACGCCGGGCGTGCCGCTGCTCCCTGCGCCTGCAGCTCCGTCACCCGCGCCGGGCAAGTAAGCCATGTTCGCGAAATTCTTCATCGACCGGCCGATTTTTGCCTGGGTTATCGCCCTCGTCATTTTGCTGGGCGGCGCCCTGGCCCTGCGTCAGTTGCCGGTGGCCAGTTATCCGAGTGTCGCGCCGCCGGCGCTGGCGATCAACGTCAGCTATCCCGGCGCTTCGGCGCAGGTGGTCGAGGAAACCGCCATCGCGCTGATCGAACAGGAGATGAATGGCATCGACCGGTTGCTCTACATGGAATCGGCCGCCGAACTGGGGCAGGGCTCGATCACACTGACTTTCGAGGCCGGCACGAATCTCGATCTGGCCTCGGTCGAGGCGCAGAACCGCATCAAACGTGTCGAGGCGCGCTTGCCGGAGGACGTGCGTCGTCTCGGCGTGACGGTGACGCGCTCGGCGCGGAACTTCCTGCTGTTCGTCTCGATCTTTTCGCCCGACCAGTCCTTCGACAACATCGCGTTGGGCAGCTACGCGGCGGCCAATGTGTTGGAAAGCATCCGCCGCACCCCGGGCGTGGGTGAGGCGATCCTCTTCGGCACGGAATATTCGATGCGGCTGTGGCTCAAGCCTGACCGGTTGCAGGCTTTCGGTCTGACGCCGGCCGATGTGTCGAAGGCGGTGCGAGCGCAGAACACCCAGCTCGCCGCTGGCGAACTCGGCCAGATTCCCGCTGCTGCGGGCCAGCAGATGAATGCCGTGATCGTCACGCGCTCGCGCCTGGCGACGCCGGAGGAGTTCGGCGAAGTGATTGTCAGGAGCGATGCGCGCGGCGCCATGGTGCGCGTCAAGGACATCGCGCGTGTCGAACTCGGCGCGCAGGATTACTCCATCGCCGCGCGCATCGACGGCCAGCCCAATGCGGCCATCGCCGTGCGCATGGCGCCCGGCGCCAACGCGCTGGATACTGCGCAGGCGGTGAAGGAGAAGATGGCCGAGTTGGCCAATTATTTCCCCAAGGGTGTCGACTGGGTCATTCCTTACGACACCTCGCAGTTTGTCGAAATCTCGATTCGCGAAGTGCTCAAGACACTCGCCGAGGCGATGGTGCTGGTAGTGCTGGTGATGTATCTGTTCCTGGAAAACTGGCGCGCCACCTTCATCCCGACCATCGTCGTGCCGGTCGCGTTGGTCGGGACGACGGTTGGACTCTACTTTTTCGGCTATTCGATCAACGTATTGACGCTATTCGCCATGGTGCTGGCCATCGGCATCGTCGTGGACGACGCCATCGTGGTGGTCGAGAACGTCGAACGCATCATGAGCGAGGAGGGGCTTTCGCCACGCGCAGCCACAAGAAAGGCGATGGACCAGATCGTCGGCGCGATCATCGCCATCACCCTGGTGCTCTCGGCGGTATTCATCCCGATGGCCTTTTTCGGCGGCTCCACCGGCGCGATCTACCGCCAGTTTGCTGTTACCCTGGTGCTGGCGATGGGATTCTCGGCACTGATGGCGTTGACTTTGACGCCGGCCTTGTGCGCCACCTTGCTCAAGCACGAACCCGGCCAGGACGATGTGCTTCCATCGACCGGCTTTTTTGGCTGGTGGAACCGCACATTTGGCGCCTCGGTGCGGTTGTATCTGGCCGGTACGCGCCGCATGCTCGGCCGGCCGTGGCGCTGGTTGCTGGTCTATGCGGTAATCGTCGCGACCACCGGCTGGCTGTTCATGAAGCTGCCCGGCAGCTTCCTGCCGGAGGAAGACCAGGGCTACTTCATCAACGTCGTGCAACTGCCACCGGGGGCGACGCGCGAGCGCACGCTGGAGGTGCTATCCACCGTCGAACAGCATTACCTCAAGCAGCAGGAAGTCGAGCACGTCATCGGTGTGGCCGGCTTCTCCTTCTTCGGTCGCGGCCAGAATGCCGCCATCGCCTTCGTGCGCCTGAAGGGTTGGGACGAACGGCCGGGCAAGGACAGCAGCGCCTCCGCGCTGGTGCGCAAGGCGAACATGAGCTTTTTCCGTATCAAGCAAGCGATGATTTTTGCCATTAATGTGCCGCCGATTCCGGAACTGGCAGCCGTCGGCGGCTTCGATCTGCGTCTGCAGGACCGTGGCGGACTGGGGCGCGAAAAACTGCTCGAAGCGCGCAACATGGCGCTGGGTCTCGCTGCGCAGAATCCGGCCTTGCTGGGGGTGCGTCCCGAGGGCCAGGAGGCGGCGCCGCAGGTTTTTCTCGACATTAACCGGCTCAAGGCCAGCGCCCTGGGCGTCAATCTGGCCGACCTCAACGAGACGCTGCAGTCGTCGCTCGGCGTGGCGTATATCAACGACTTCGTGCGCCAGGGCCGCATCCTGCGCGTACAGATGCAGGCCGAGGCGGACACGCGCCGCACGCCGGAGGACATTCTGCGCTTGCCGGTGAAGAACGCGCGCGGCGAGATCATCCCGCTCGCCGAGATCGCCAGCGCGAAGTGGGTGGTGGGCGCGCCCAAGCTTGACCGGTTCAACGGTCTGCCCGCGATGAAGATTTCCGGCAGCCCCGCGCCCGGCCGTTCGACTGGCGAGGCGATGGCGGCGATGGAAGCAGTGGTGAAACAACTGCCGGCGGGTGTCGGTTTCGAATGGTCGGGAACCTCGTTCGAGGAACGCCAATCCGGTGCTCAGGCTCCCTTGTTGTTTGCCATCTCGCTGATCGTCGTCTTTCTCTGTCTGGCGGCGCTGTATGAAAGCTGGTCGATCCCCTTCGCGGTGATGCTGGTGGTGCCGCTGGGCATCTTCGGCGCGGTGCTGGCGGTGATGCTGCGCGACCTGCCCAACGACATTTATTTTAAGGTCGGCCTGATCGCCATCATCGGCTTGTCGGCCAAGAACGCGATCCTGATCATTCAGTTCGCCCGCGAATTGCACGATCAGGGCAAGGAGTTGATCGAAGCGACGCTGGAAGCCTGCCGGCTACGCATCCGGCCGATTGTCATGACCTCCGTCGCCTTCATCTTCGGCGTTTTGCCGCTGGCGCTGTCGACCGGCGCAGGGGCCAACAGTCGCCACGCCATCGGCACTGGCGTGATGGGCGGCATGATCACGGCGACCTTCCTGGCAGTCTTCCTCGTGCCGGTGTTTTTTGTCGTCGTGCGGCGCTTCTTTCCCGGCCATGCGCGGCATCTTGAGGAGACGGGCCATGACTAAATTCCTGCCGCTTCTCGTCCTGCTGACCGGCTGTTCATTCGTGCCAGAATACCAGCGGCCGGTCGCGCCAGTCCCCGAGCAATGGCCGGCCCGGAGTGCCGTCCCGTCAGCGCCGACTTTCACCGGCGACTGGCAGCACTTCTTTGTCGATCCGCCACTGCAACAGCTCATCGCCGCCGCGCTGGAGCACAACCGCGACCTACGCATCGCCTTCGCCCGCATCGAGGAAGCGC
>CAZAWN010000002.1:47667-51938 GCA_964488825.1 uncultured Methyloversatilis sp.
GCGCTGGAGCACAACCGCGACCTACGCATCGCCTTCGCCCGCATCGAGGAAGCGCGGGCATTGGCCGGCATTGCCCGCGCCGACCGCCTGCCAGGCGTGGACGTCGGCTTGCAACAGCAGGCAGCGCGGCTGCCGGGCGATCTGGCTTCGTCCGGACAGGCGACGGTCAGTCGCCGCTACGATGCCAATCTTGGCATCGCTGCGTTCGAGCTCGATTTCTGGGGCCGCGTCGCCAGTCTCGAAACGGCGGCGCGCGCCAATTTCCTCGCCAGCGAGTTCGCCCAACGCGCCTTCCGTTTGAGCCTCATCGCCGATGTCGCGTCGGCTTACTACAGCCTTGCCGAACTGACCGAGCGCCTGGCGCTGGCCGAAGCGACGGCCAGGACGCGCGCCGATAGCCGGCGCTTGATCGAGCAGCGCCGCGATGTCGGGCTGGCGACCGATCTCGACTTCCTCGCTGGCGACGGTGTCTACCAGGCGGCGCGCGCCGAAGCGGCGAATCTGGCGCGGCAACATGCGGCGGCCGAAAATGTGTTGCGGCTGTTGGTCGGCAACGACCTGGGTGCCGTCATGCCAACGCCGACAAATATGGCCCCCCACGCTCGCAGCCCCGGCTCGCTGCCCCCCACAGGGGGGGCGTCGGCTTGGGGCGGCCCGGCGCCGACTTTTGTCGTGCCGGAAATAGCCGTGGGCCTGCCGTCCGATGTACTGCTCAACCGCCCCGATGTGCTTGCGGCGGAGCAGAAGTTGATTGCCGCCAACGCCAACATCGGTGCGGCGCGCGCGGCTTTCCTGCCGAAAATTTCGCTGACGGCGACCGCTGGCACGGCGAGTCGCTCCCTGTCCAATCTGTTCAGCGGCGGGGCATGGAGTTTCGTGCCTCTGCTCAAATGGCCACTGTTCGACGGCGACCGTGCGGCGAACAACGTCGAACTCGCCGAAGTGCGCAAGCATATTGCCGTCGCCGAATACGAGAAAGTCATCCAGCAGGCCTTCCGCGAAGTCGCCGACCTGCTCTCGGCGCGCGTCTATCTCGCCGAGCAAAGCGTAGCCCAGGCCGCCGCCGAACATGCGCAAACCGAGCGCTTCAAGCGTGTCGAACAACGCTACCACGCCGGCATCTCCAGCTACCTCGAACTGCTCGACGCTCAGCGCGATCTGTTCGCCGCCCAGCAAGCCGCACTCATCACTCGCCGTGCACTAGCGGCCACCAGCGCGGGGTTGTACAAGGCGGTCGGCGGCGGGTGAGAGAGGGTTTAAGGCCGCCCGGACGACTCCGCCCAATTCTCGTTCAGTTCTCAGGCAACCGGTAGCGTTGCTCGCGGTAGAGCCACGCGGGCAAAAGCGACTGAGCCAGCGCCCGTTTCTCGATCTCCACGGCGTTTTCGGGCGAGCCGGTGACTTCCAGATGCTTGGACTTCGGATCGTAACGCCCATGGGTTGGGGCCTTGTCCGGACGCAGGACGACAACATTGTTTCCCTCCATCCACGCCAGATGATCGTTGTACTGCATCATGGCGCGACCGGGTTGCCCCGGGGCTTCCTGTGTCAGGTCGCGCCCCGTCATCGGATGCGCGGCGGAAATGCCCATCAGCGACAGCAGGGTGGTCGGCAGGTCGATCTGGCTGCTTACCGTCTGGACGACGCGTGGCTGGATATCTGCGCCAAGAATCAATCCCGGGATGTGGAAGCGCTCGATCGGCACCAGGCTGTCGCCACGCACGCGGATGTCGTGATCGGCGACGACCAGGAAGATGGTGTCCTTCCAGTAGTCGCTTTTCTTCGCTTTTTCGATGAAGCGACCCAGCGCCCAGTCAGCGTATTTCACAGCATTGTTCTCGGTTCCCTTGGGCTGCTCATGGAGCTCGATACGTCCGTCGGGAAATTCGAAGGGGGCATGGTTGGACGAGGTGAATACCAAGGTATAGGATAACTTTCCCTGCGCATGTTTCTCTTTGAGACGGTCATGCGTCTTGTTGAAGAGATCTTCGTCAGAAACACCCCAACTGGCTTTGAAGAGCGGATTAGCGTAGTCCTTTTCGTCGGTCACCTGCGAGAACCCGTTGGCAAGGAAGAAGCCGCGCATATTGTCGAAATGCGATTCGCCGCCGTAGATGAACTCCGATGCGTAGCCCTGCCGGCCGAAGATGGCGGCCAGCGTCGAAAAGTTACGCTGGGCGAGCGATAGCTTGACCACTGCCTCCGCCGGGGTCGGCAGAAAACCAGTGGTCACCGCCTCGATGCCCCGTACCGAGCGCGTTCCGGTGGCATAGAGTTGCTCGAACCACCAGCCTTCTTTCTTGAGTTTCTCAAGCTCGGGCGTCACCGGTACGCCCCCGAGCGACTCGACGAAGGTGGCCCCCAGGCTTTCTTGGAGAATGATTACAAGATTGAGCGGGCGTGCACGCTGCACACCCGCAACCTGCCGCACCAGCGTCGGAATCTCGGCATCGCCCACCAGTTCGCGGCGATCGCCAAGGTGCTCGCGCGTCGAGCGAAACTGCTCGAGGATATCGGCCTCCGTCATCTTCCCGTAGATTTCGCTCGAACGCGCCTCATGGCGCATTGCGTAGACTGCATAGGCAACCGAATAGGCTGAATTGAGGATCAGCGTATTGACCATCGGATCACTCGTCAGCGCAAACGTGGCGGGGTTTGCAGGGCGATGATCTAGGCTGGAGCGGATCGTCATCACGGTAACCAGCAACGCCAGCGGCCAGACCAGCCAGAGACGAAGATTGGACCAGGTGCGCGGCTGCTCTAACCAAGGCCGCGTCAGCTTGGCCATCGCGACAAGCGTCAGCCCGGTTATCGCCAGGCCGCCAAGCAGGTGGGCGCGAAATCCACCCCACAGCATGGGCAGGACTTCGCCAGGGTATTTCAGATACTCGACGAAGAGCCGGTGCGGGCGGGTATCGTATTCATTGATAAAAGCAGGGGAAGCCGCTTCGAGTAAAACGACGACGACCATGCAGAAGACCAGCCAGAATGCCGATAGTTGACGCCAAAGACGCCACACGGGGTTGATGGCGAGGACCGGCATCAGAATCAGCAGCGGCAGGCTCATCAATCCAAGTTGTATGAGGTCTACGCGAACCCCTTGCAACAACATTTCACCCCAGATGCCGGTCGCACCAACACGCTCCGATTGCCAGAGCATCAACAGCGCACGTGAGACGGAAAGCAAAGGGAGACCGACTAGGTAGATCATTGCCAGCGGAGCATAGGGTCCGGCAGCGGCGAGACGGGACCAGAGATAGCGGGAAAGCCCGTCAGGACTCAAATAAGTGGGGAGGCGGTGGAAGCAAAACATCAAGACTACTTTCAGTGGGGTAGTAAACAGGTCAGTGTAACGGTTGAGCATTAAGGCAGTCTTAACAGACTCGAAACGAGAGGATTCCGAGGGATTAAGGCGCAGTTAAGAATGGACGGAGATCATACAGGCTCCACCTACAAGGAGAATCCTCCCCGTGATTGTCGATTTGACGATTCCACCAACGAACAGCAAGACCTGCGCGCTCCAGCAGGGACCGGTCGCCGCTTTCTTCATCGCCCTGTCTGTTCTTGCAGCAACGGCCATCGCCATCGTTGCTATTGGCCAACTGACCGACATCGATCTGTGGCTTGCCGATCTTTATTTCGATCCGGTTCAGCGCGTTTTTCCATGGGACAAGACTTGGTTTGCTCGCAATTTCATGCACGGTTATCTCAAGAATGTCATCGTTTGGTTCAGTTTTCTGTTGATGATCGCGGCGCTCATTGACCTCGTCTTTCCGTTTCTTCGCCAATCACCGGTGCGCAGGTTGCAGTTGCGTTTCGTCGCCCTCTCTGCCTGGTTGGAGCCCTTACTGGTTCGCACCCTAAAGGATTCGTCGAACCTGCATTGCCCGAAGCATATAGACCTTTACGGCGGCAGCGTACCACTGCTGCGCCTGCTCGACGCCGTGCCGTCAGGGTGGCCCCCTGGTCACTGCTTCCCCGCCGGACATGCTAGCGCTGGCATGTGGTTGTCAGCGCTAGCCATTCTCTGGCTCCCGACACACCCCAGAAAAGCCCTCGCGGTTTTCCTCGGCGGCCTGTCCATCGGTTTGACGATGGGCTGGGTGCAGCAAATGCGCGGCATGCATTTCCTCACGCATACTCTGGCCACCGCCTGGCTCAGCACGGCCCTGCTGTTCGCCCTGTTGGCCCTCTTCTGGAGGCCATTGAACGCCGGCAGGGCGACAGGGGCGCGGCCATGATCCTGAATCGGCGATTGCTCAGGCCTACTT
>CAZAWN010000003.1:0-40232 GCA_964488825.1 uncultured Methyloversatilis sp.
CCGGTCGAAGGGCGGACAGCCGGCGAGGAAATCGGCGACTTCGGCCAGTTCGTTATCCAGACTCACTGTGCTTTCCTCCCGTTTTCCTGCTTCAGTTGAGCTGGATGCGTCGCCCCCACGGCACCGGCGCCTTGCCCTTCACCAGCCACAGCACCGGATAGTACGGCGCCTCCTTGGGGAACTCGCCCTCGGCATCGGTGAAATACACCAGCGTGTCCGGCTGCCGGTCGGCTTGCGCTATCCAGTCGAACACCGGCGCGAAAGCCGTACCACCGCCGCCCGCAAACTGGCGCGGCAAGCGCAATTCGTCCCACGCTTCGAACACCCAGGGCGCCCCTTCGGCCAGGTTGCTGTCGCAGGCGAACAGGGTGATGCGTACCGGGGTCGTCCCCTTCAGCGCATTCAGCTCGCCGAGGAACTCTGCCAGATCCTTTTCACTGACCGAGCCGGACACGTCGATGGCCACATGAATGTCTCCGCTATGACTGCGCAGGCTGGGCCAGATCACTTCACCCTCACGGCGCGAGGGACGCTGCCAGGTGTAGTCATCGCGCGCGATCTGCGAGAGATATTGGGCCAGCAGCGCGCGCCATGAAACCTGCACCGCCAGCGCCGCTTCGCTGAGACGGGCCAGGTTACCGGACAGCTTGCCGGCCTCGCGGGCGCGCTGCGCGGCCGCAGCCAGATGGCGCTGCCACTGCTGCTGCAATTGTTCCTTTTCCTTCGCCGAAAGAGGCGGCGGCGGACCATGACCATCTTCCGTTGCCGTACTGCCAGCGCCGACTTTCCCGGCATCATCCCCGCCGGATTGTCCGCCGCCCTCGCCTTGTTGGCCTTGGTCGTTATGCCCGCCCTCGTCGCCATCCCAGAGATGATCGTCCATCATCTCGCTGTCGTCGTTCGAATCGTCGATGCAGGGGTAAATCTCCTCGGCTGCCATGCCGCGATAGACATCGAGAACCATGGCCTCGGCAGGCGGCTTGAGTCCCTCGTCGACCAGCAGCGGATTGATGGCGTAGTCGCAGGCCATGTCCCACTTGCGCTGCACGCGATGGCCGCGCCGCGCGAAGTGGCCCAGGGCGCAATGCAGCGCCTCGTGCGCCAGCGCGAACTGCACCTGCGATGACGCAAGCGAATCGATCCAGCTCGGGTTGTAGTAGAGCGTGCGCGCATCGGTCGCCGTGGTACGGCACCAGGTCGCCGCCTTGAGCGGCAGGCGCAATACCAGCGCACCAAGAAAGGGCTTGTCGAGGATCAGCTTCGTCCGGGCAGCGGCGAGCTTCGACTCCGCGTCACTCATACAGCATGATATCCGCCACTGCATTCGCCCAGGCGGCGAACTGAGGCACACCGAACAGCGACTGGCCGATGCCACGGTGCATGTCGGAGATCAGCATCACGCCCATCTCGCGTTGCGGGAAACGCTGTGCGTAATCGAGGATATTGCCCCAGACCTCTTTCGCGTTAGCCTCGCTCATCGTACTTCTGACGCGCAGCGCACGCCCTGCCAGCGCCGCGGCGACGGCGTATTGCAGGTCGATCTCGCTCGGCACGGCGACTTCCTGTCCGGCGCAGATGGCGTCGAGATCGGGCAGGCGATCCAGGCTATCGATGAAGGCCGCACACTCGATACCGGCGGCCTGGCCGACGCAGGCGGCCAAAGCGCCGGCGAGCAGCTCGGGATGATCGGCAAATTTCTGCAGGGCGCGATGGGCGAACTCCCAGGAACGCGGGCTAGGAAAGGCCATCTCGCCGCCAGCATTCTTGGCCGGATCGAAATCGAAGATCAGTTCCGGCTTGAAGCGCAGGAAGGCGACGATGCGCTCGTCGATGCCGTTCTGGAATGCCCAGTGCGCCCAGTCGTCAAGATTCACGTCGACGGTGAAGTGCGAGAAGCGGTTGGCCAGTGGCGCGGGCATCGCATAGGTGACGCCACGGTCGCCCTGGCGGTTGCCGGCGGCGAAAATCGCCCAGCCCGGCGGCACGCGGTAGTCGCCGAGGCGGCGGTCGAGGATCAACTGATAGGCAGCGGCTGACACGGCCGGCGGCGCCGAGGTGATTTCGTCGAGAAACAGGATACCGGCCGGCCAGTGACGGCCGGCGTCGGGCAGCATCGCCGGCACCGCCCACTCGACGCGATTATCGACGCGGAAGGGAATGCCGCGCAGGTCGGACGGCTCCATCTGCGACAGACGAATATCGATGACTGGAACACCGTGACGTGCGGCGACCTGGGCGACAATCTGCGACTTGCCGACGCCGGGCGGCCCCCACAGCATCACCGGGGTGTGATGGCCGGCAGAAGCGCTATCGAATTCACGGTCGAGGATGAGGGCGAGCTGGGCCGGACGCATCACAGCACCTCGCCAATCAGTTGCTGCGCCGGCAGTCCGCCGGCCCGCAAGGCGCTGGCGGCGGCATCGACGAACTCGCCTGGCCCGACGAGATAGACGTCGCGATGCGACAACTCGCCCTCCTCGAGCACACGGCGCGCCGCCTCGACACCGGCCGCAGCCGCATCGGCCGCAGCGAGGGTCGTAAAACTGAAGGTTTCCAGCGCATCCGCCCAGGCGCGGCACTGGTTTTCGAGGTAGTGGCCATCCGGACGGGTGGCGGCCCAGATCAGCCGTTGCAGGCCGGGCAGGTCAGCCGCCACGGCATGCTCGATCAAGCTCTTCACGGGAGCGAAGCCGGTATCGCACACCACGAAAACCAGATCGTGGGTCGATTCCTTCTTCAGCACGAAATCGCCGAACGGACCGAAGATGCTGACCGGATCGTTCGCCTTGATCGCGCCGTCAAACAAACGGCGAGCGAACGCATCGGCGTCGTCGCGCGGGATATGGAACAGCAGATTCCGGTCGTCGCAGGGGCAGGAGGCAATCGGATAGTCGGCACGGAAATTCGTCGTGCTGCCGGTCACATTGAGCGTCACACGCTGGCCGGCAAGGAAGCGCAGCCGATTGGTGCGCGGCGTCTGCAGGTGCATCAGCATGATGTCCGCGTTAAGCGGCGCGACGCTTCTCACCTTGGCGACGACTTCCTGGGGCGGGATATCGTCGGGCGATTGGGCTTCGATCATCTCGACAACGAGATCGCTCACCGCCGTATGCGAGCAGAGCAAGGCATAACCCTGACTACGCTCGTTCGCCGACAGCGGGTAATCGCTGTGCAGGATTTGCTTGGTCTGACCGGAGACGATGCGCGCCTTGCACAATCCGCAATTGCCATTGCCGCAACCGTAGGAGGGCGTCAAACCGGCGCGCAGCGATGCCTTGAGAATCGTTTCGTTGCCCTCGACAAAAAACTCGTGGTTCGAAGGCTTGACCGTTACATGAGCGCTCATCACGCGCAGCACCTCATCCATCACCGCAATCGTATCGGATGGCGTCTCGTCGCCCAGCACGCTGGCCAGTCCGTCGTCAAGAAAGCGTCCCAGATCGGCCAGCTGCTCGGTCACCGACGCACCCGCCATGCGCTCGATGCGCTCGCGCAGGGCCTCAATCAAATCATGATAGTGGGCAAGCGTGCGGCGCACATCTTCCAGTTCTTCGCTCTGCGAAGCCAGCCGTTGAGCCAGGATTTCCTGGTTGGGCAGGATGCGCTCGCGCACGCGCCGACCGAACGCCTCTTCCTTGATCTGGGTGATCCGTTCAAAAGCACCGAAATCTTCCAGACGGACATCGGGATACAACTTCTGCAAATCCTCGGTGGTCACCATCCCATCGTACGAAGGCAATTCGCCGGCAGCGATGTGCTTTTGCAGGACGGCGCGCGTCAAGCCCAACAACTGGGCGGCGCGCGAAAGGGTCAGGGGCAGCGTCATCGTTACTCTCCTCTATTCTTGTTTTGTCGATGATACTCAATTGGGACAAGCCGCTTACGAGCTATTGTTATTTAGTCTACAAGGATGTAGAGTTTTCAACATGAAACAGGAAACCCCAAGCCCGCCCGACTGGCTGACCCTCGTCAGCACCCTGCCCGCCCGCAATACTGCCGCGCGCATGCGGCTATGGCGCGCCATTAAAACCCTCGGCTGCGCGACGGTGCGCGATGGGGTATACCTGCTGCCTTCAAACCCGCACACGGAGGTCGCGCTGCGCACGCTGGCAGACGAAGTGCGCTCCTCCGGCGGCAGTGCCGAAACGCTCCATGTCGTCGCCGATGCACCCCAGCAAGCGGCCTTCCTGCACCTGTTCGACCGGAGCCCAGCGTATGGAGAGCTGCTCGCAGCCATCCGTGCCGCACTCGCCACGGCCGAGCCGAAAACCGCCCACGCCCTGCGCCGCGAGTTCAACGCCATCGCCGCGACGGACTACTTCCCTGGCGACGTCCGCCGGCAGGTTGAGGCAGCACTAAGCGAGCTAGCCGCCATCGCCAGCGGCGAACCCCGTCCCGGTCACAGCGCGCTGTGCCGTCGCACCAGCGCCGAGTTTCAAGGCCGAACCTGGGCAACGCGCAAAAATATCTGGGTGGACCGCATGGCCAGCGCCTGGCTGATCCGCCGGTTCATCGACAAGAAAGCGAAATTTCTCTGGCTCGACCATCCGCAGCAGTGCCCGGCGGAGGCGGTAGGGTTCGATTTCGACAGCGCGACCTTCACGCACGTGGAGGATCGCGTGAGCTTTGAGGTGCTGGCCATCAGCTTCGGTCTCGACGCCGATGCCGCTATCGCGCGCATCGCCGCCATCGTTCATTGCCTCGACATCGGCGGCGCGCCGGTAGCGGAAGCGGTCGGGATCGAGGCCGTGCTGGCCGGCTTGCGCACCACTACCAAGAATGACGACAAGCGGCTATCTGAAGCCAGTCGCATCTTCGACTGCCTGTACCAAACCTATAAACAGGAGACTTCCCGTGACTGACACGATCATCCCCGCCGCGCCCCCGCCCGTTCCCACCCTCGGCGAAGCCTTCAAGTACTGGCTCAAGCTCGGCTTCATCGCCTTCGGCGGGCCGGTCGGACAGATTTCGATGATGCACAATGAACTGGTCGAGCGGCGGCGCTGGCTTTCCGAGCACCGTTTCCTGCACGCCCTCAACTATTGCATGCTGCTGCCCGGGCCGGAGGCCATCCAGCTGGCCATCTACATCAGCTGGCTGATGCACGGCGTCAAGGGCGCGGTGATGACCGGCATCCTGTTCTTCATGCCGGCCTTCGTGCTGGTCACCGTGCTGGCGGGCGTCTATCTGAACTACGGCGACGTGCCGGCCATGCAGGGAATCTTTTACGGCATCAAGCCGGCCGTGGTCGCCGTGGTGCTGTTCGCGGCCTGGCGCATCGGCAGCAAGGTGCTAAAGAACGAAGTGCTGATGGCGATTGCAGCACTGGCCTTCGTCGGCATCTTCTTCTTCAAGATCGGCTTCCCCTGGATCGTGCTCGCCGCCGGCATCCTGGGCGCCATCGGCGGCAAATGGCTGCCCGCCAAGTTCAAGGCAGGCGGCGGCGGACATGGCGCCTCCGGCAAGGCGGCGCAAGGCCCGGCCATCCTCGACGACAACACGCCGCCCCCGGCGCACGCGAAGTTCTCGTGGGGCAAATCCATCCTGCTGACCGTAATCTTTATGGCGATCTGGGGCGCGGCCATGCTGGCACTCAGCAACACCCCCGTCCTCCACGCCATGGGCGAGTTCTTCACCAAGGCCGCTTTCCTCACCATCGGTGGCGCCTATGCCGTGCTGCCCTACGTTTATCAGGGCGCGGTCGAGCATTTCGGCTGGCTTACCGGCCCGCAGATGATGGACGGCCTCGCGCTGGGCGAAACGACGCCGGGGCCGCTGATCAAGGTCGTCACCTGGATCGGCTACCTCGGCGCCGTTGGCCAGAGCGTCCTTGCCGGACCCTTAGCCGCCGGCATGGCAGGTGCTGCGGTGGCGACCTTCTTCACTTTCCTGCCGAGTTTCTGGTTCATCCTGGCTGGCGGCCCGATCGTCGAGTCGACGCGCGGCGAACTCAAATTCACCGCCCCGCTCACCGCCATCACGGCGGCAGTCGTCGGTGTGATCCTCAACCTGGCCACCTTCTTCGCCTGGCACACCTTCTGGCCGCAGGCCAGCGAGGCCGTTCCCTTCGCCGCGCCCTTCGACGCGCTGGCGGTCATCATCGCCCTCGCTGCGTTCCTCGCCCTGTGGAAATACAAGATCGACATCATGAAGGTAATCGGCACCTGCGCCCTGCTGGGCCTGGCGCTTTCATTCGTTCGTTAGGAGAAAAACATGCACGAGAACTACGCGATCGACCCTGTCGACATCAGGCTTCTGCAGGATGCAGGCATGTGCGACGAGGACCTCGATCACTCGCTCAAGGTCGCCGGCAAGGCACTGGAGATCGCCCGCCGCATCGTTGCCGCCAGCCAGACGCCCATGGACATGGAACTGGTTGGGCGCGGCGCGCTGTTCCACGACCTCGGCAAGGTGAAGACCCATGGCATGGAACACGGCAAGATTGGCGCCGAAATGGGCGCGGCGCTGGGCCTGCCGGTCGCCATCACCGACATCATGCAGAAACACATCCGCGGCGGCCTCAGCACCGAAGAAGCGATGGAGCTGGGCCTGCCGATCCGCGACTACACGCTGCGCACGCTTGAAGAGCGCATCGTCATCTACGCCGACCGGCTCGTCGACATCATCTGGGACGGCATCGAGAAGGTGTCTTCCCAGCAGGATGCGGAAGACCGCTTCATGGCGATCCTCGAAGGCAACCTGAAGTACGGCAAGAACGCGCAGACGCTGGAACGCTACCGCGGTTACCACAATGAAATACAGGGCCTGATGCGCGGATGATCGCTTTACTGCCCGCCGGCGTCGCACCCGAAGCGCGCCTCCTGCTGATCGGCCGTGCGCTGCGGGCCTTCACCGACGGTTACGTCGCCATTCTGCTGCCCGTCTATCTGCTCGCGCTCGGCCTGGGCAAGTGGGAAGTCGGGCTGATTTCCACGGCGACGCTGCTCGGCTCGGCGCTGATGACGCTGGCGGTCGGACAGTGGGGGCATCGGTATCCGCAGCGTCGGCTGCTGCTCGCCGCCGCGTGGTTGATGGCCGTCACCGGCCTGCTGCTCGCGGGCTTCTCGGATTTCTGGCCGCTGCTGCTCGTCGCCTTCGCCGGCACGATGAATCCCAGCGCCGGCGACGTCAGCGTCTTCCTGCCGCTGGAGCATGCCCGGCTAGCCGAGACAGCACAGGGCGAGGCGCGCACCTTCCTCTTCGCGCGCTACACCTTCATCGGCGCACTCTTCGCGGCGGTGGGTGCACTGGCCACCGGCATTCCCGACCTGCTGGTAAACAACGGTTTCTCACAACTCGATGCCATTCGAGCAATGTTCATAGCTTATGGTCTGGTTGGCGTGGCGATCTTCTTCCTCTACCGCACGCTGCCTAACCATCAGGTGCATGAGCAGGCCGCCCCCCCCACGCCATTGGGCCCTTCGCGCGCCATCGTCGTCAAGCTCGCCGCACTGTTCTCGGTCGACGCCTTCGCCGGCGGGCTGCTGGTGAATACGCTGCTGGCGCTCTGGCTGTTCGAGCGCTTCGATCTCTCGCTCGCCGCCGCCGGCAATTTCTTCTTCTGGGCCGGCCTGCTGTCGGCGGGCTCGCAACTCGCCGCACCCTGGGTGGCCCGCCGCATCGGCCTGATCAATACGATGGTGTTTACGCACATCCCGTCGAGTATCTGCTTGATCCTGGCTGCCTTCGCCGAGAGCCTGCCGCTCGCGCTGGGCCTGCTGTTCATGCGCAGCGCGCTGTCGCAGATGGATGTGCCGACGCGCTCGGCCTTCGTCATGGCCGTCGTCACACCGGCGGAACGCGCCGCCGCCGCGAGTTTCACCGCCGTGCCGCGCAGTTTGGCGGCAGCCGCCAGCCCGGCCATCGGTGGCGCGCTGTTCGCCGCCGGCTGGCTGGCCGCCCCGCTGGTCGCCTGCGGCACGCTGAAGATTCTCTACGACATCGCGATCTGGCGCGCGTTCCGCAAGGTCAAGCCGGATTTCTGAAAGTCGGCGCTGGCGGGACGGCATCCACGCAGCGATTATCTTTCCGAGAGTTCGGCTAAACGCAGAACTATTGATATATCTCAATATTAGAAAATTCATAATCATTTAATTTCTTGCATCCCTGCCCGATCGGGCCGGAAGCCCCTGAAACATGTCGCCACGGGACAGACCGGACAGGTAGTTTTCTTCCACGTTATTACAGGGGGCAACACATGAAACAACAGCAAGTAAAGCGGGCGCTGCTCGCCGCGCTGGTCTCGGGAATCTTCCTGCCGCTGGGCGCGCAGGCCGCCGATGCCGAACTCCTGCGCAAACTTGAAGCGCTGACCAAGGAAGTCGAAGCGCTCAAGGCGCAAGTCCAGGCGCAGCAGAAATCGACCGAAAAGGTCGCCGCACAGGTAGAGCAAACCGAAAGCAAGTCGCTCGGCAAATGGTTGAGCATCGGCGGGGATTACCAGTTCCGCGTTGACAGCATGAAGGGCGAGACGAAAACCTACACTGATGTCATAGGCACATTCGCCAATGCCCAGAATGCCTTGCAGGGGGATTTTTTCGCAAATCCATCCACCGTGGCAGGTTCATCGACCTACTTTGGCAGCATGGGGATGTCCACTTCTTCAGCATTGACAGCGTTGATGCAGTTCTCTCAGGGCATGACTCGCGTGCGAACCTATAACGACGCTGTCGCTTTTGCGAGCAACCCCATGAACGCAGGGTTGATTCAAGGAATTGGCGGCTTTGCTGACACAGTTCCCGCCTACAAACCCAAGAACAGTTCTGTTTACACCAACCGATTTGGCCTCGACCTCAACGCGAAGGTCGCCCAGGATGTTTCCGTCAGCACCCGTCTGATGATGTACAAAACCTTCGGCGACCAGTCGACCGATGCCATCATGAACACGGGCAACGCGCCTTATTTCGCCGACCGCGTCGGTGTT
The DNA here is from genome assembly GCA_964488825.1 of uncultured Methyloversatilis sp. Classification (GTDB taxonomy): domain Bacteria; phylum Pseudomonadota; class Gammaproteobacteria; order Burkholderiales; family Rhodocyclaceae; genus Sulfuricystis. The sequence continues at coordinate 8,924 of CAZAWN010000003.1, forward strand.
TTCGACGGCACGCTGGGCCATGTACCGTCCGACAGCTATCTCAATGTCGATCGCGCCTACGCCACCTGGAACAATCTGTTCGATGAAGACATGTGGTTCTCCGTTGGTCGCCGGCCCTCGACCAACGGCGCGCCGACCAACCTGCGCTTCAACACCGAATGGCCAGGCCGCGGCGGCACGCCCGCCCTGCTGGTCGACTACGCCTTCGACGGCATGACCCTCGGCTATGGTTTCGACAACGACAACCTGCCGGGCGCCTACGCCAAACTCTGCTACGGTCGCGGCTTCGACAGCGGCTTCCAATGGACGCCGGGCAACTCGATCAAGGATACCGACATGGTCGGTCTTGCCTTCGTGCCGATCGACACCGACAAGATGCGCGTCTGGATGCAGTGGAACCGCGGCATCAATATCTTCGACGCACCGAAGATGAAAGGCACCTATTTTGGCAACACGGCGCCCAGCATCAACCTCGGCGACATCGACTGGTACGGCGCCGGCATCATGGGCAAGATCAAGAATGTCGGCAAGGGCGACCTGTTCTACTTTGCCGATTTGGGCCTGAGCAAAACCAAGCCGAACAACAATGTCTCCGCCCAGTTCGGGTTCCAGGGCCTGCTCACCGGAGGATTCTTCCAGCCCGAAGCGCCGAAAGACAAGATCGGCAAGGCCCTCATGCTGGGTGTGCGCTACGACCTGCCCTCGAAGACCAAGATCGGCTTTGAATACAACTACGGCAGCAAGAACTGGATCACCTTCGCCCCAGCGGCGGCCGACATGTGGACCGCCAAGGTCGGCACGCGCGGTCATGTGTACGAGGCCTACATGATTCAGGAGTTCGACGCCAAGCCCCTCGCTTCTTTCGGCGCGAAGAGCTTCTTCCGTCTCGGCTTCCAGTACTACAACTTCAAGTACACTGGCAGTAACAACTGGGTGGGCGCGCCGGTCAAGCTATCAGACGTCAGCGCGGCCAACATGCTGACGACCGCCCCGTTGGAAAAAGCCTACGATCTCTACGGCACGCTTGAAGTCAAGTTCTGATTGCGAAAATAAGTCCGCTTAATTGGTATGACGCAAGCTGCGGTGTAAACTTACCGACGTAGCTTGCGTTACTGGACTCGTTGTACATTTAATGGAGGTTTCAACCATGCTGAAGAAGTTCACCGTCGCTGCCGCCCTTGCGGTTTCCGTTTTTGCGTTCGCCCCGGTCGCTTCCGCCGCCGATGTCAGGATGGTCGGAGTCATCACCGATATCAAGGTAGCTGCCGACGGCAAGTCCGCCACGGTGGTCCTGAAGAACGTCAAGGGTGGTGCAGAAGTCACCGTATCGATTGCCGATACCGAGACGCTCGACAAGTTCAAGGACAAGCGTATCGTCAAGGGCGATGAAATACGCACCAAGTACGACGATGCAAAGGGCAACCTGAGTTCCTCGTTCAAGAAAACAGCCGGCTGCTGAACCGCTTGATACCGATCAACGGCGGCCATCCGGTCGCCGTTTTTATTTCCAGGCCAAGATAGGCCATAAGCGATACCTCTTGCGGTTTTCCACAATACGATGGCGAAGCTTTGGCTTAGTCGTTAAGATTGCGCCTTCGCATGAAAAGATGGCGTACCTTGGCGGCAACGTTTGGCCACGAAGACGCCCCTGAGGAGAAAATTCGATGAAGTTCCTGTTGCAGTTTTCGCGTCTCGTAGACGCCATCAGCGAAGCCGTCGGTCGTGCCGCGATCTGGTTGGTACTGGTGGTGGTGGTCATCAGCGCCGGCAATGCGATATCCCGCTTTGCCTTCCACATCAGCTCGAATGCCTGGCTGGAAATCCAGTGGTACCTGTTCTCGGCGATCTTCCTGTTGTGCGGCGCTTATGTGTTGAAAAAGAACGAGCACATCCGCATCGACGTCATCGCCGGCCGCCTGTCGGAGCGGGGACAGAACTGGATCGACGTGTTCGGCATCCTGGTCTTCCTGCTGCCGATGGCACTGATCGTCGGCTACCTGTCCTGGCCGGGATTCGTGAATGCCTGGAATTCCGGCGAGATGTCGGCCAGCGAAGGGGGGCTGATACGCTGGCCGGTGCGGCTGCTGCTGCCGATCGGCTTCGCCCTGCTGATCCTGCAGGCGTTTTCCGAACTCATCAAGCGCATCGCCTTCCTCACCGGGCATGGGCCAAATGTGCTCTCAAAAAACACCGGGCCAAGCGCCGAAGAGGAACTCGCTGCCGCGATCAAGAAACATCAGGTTGCGCCCGAGGTGGCGGACATCGTGAACATGAACCATGACATGGCCGTTGCAGACATGGACAAGCCGGGAGCGCGGAAATGACCGAATTCCTCATTGCCAACATGGCGCCCATCATCTTCGCCTCGCTGGTCATCTTTCTGCTGCTCGGTTTCCCGGTGGCCTTTGCACTGGCGGCCAACGGCATCATTTTCGGCTTCATCGGCATCGAGCTGGGGTTGTTCAACCCGTCCTTCCTGCAGGCGCTGCCGGAACGTATCTTCGGCGGCGTGATGAACAACGAGACGCTGCTGGCGATTCCGTTCTTCACCTTCATGGGCCTGATCCTCGAACGCTCCGGCATGGCCGAGGACCTGCTCGAAACCATCGGCCAGTTGTTCGGACCGATCCGTGGCGGTCTCGCCATCGCCGTCATTTTCGTCGGCGCGATGCTCGCCGCGACCACCGGCGTGGTGGCCGCCTCGGTGATCTCGATGGGCCTGATCTCGCTGCCGATCATGCTGCGTTACGGCTATGACCGCCGGCTGGCCTCGGGTGTCATCGCCGCCTCGGGCACGCTGGCGCAGATCATCCCGCCATCGCTGGTGCTGATCATCATCGCCGACCAACTCGGCAAATCGGTCGGCGATATGTACAAGGGTGCCTTCGTGCCCGGTTTCGTGCTCACCGGCCTGTATCTTCTCTACGTGGTCGGCATGGCGATGTTCAAGCCGCAGTCAGCACCGGCCCTGCCGCCCGAGGCACGCGTCTTCCGCGAGTCCAACGGCAGCACCGGACTGACCTCGCTACTGCTGCTGACGGGCATTTCCACGGCCGTCGCCCTCTATTGGGCCTCCATCCAGCCGGAAGAGAAGGCGCTCGACGAGATGATCGTGGTCGCCATGTGCATCGGCATGGGCGTCTCTTTCGCGGCGGCCGTGATCAATCGCGTAACGAAGATGGGCTTGCTCTCGCAGATGGCCGAGAAGGTCACCTTCGTCTTGATTCCGCCGCTCGCCCTGATCTTCCTCGTGCTCGGCACCATCTTCATCGGTGTCGCCACCCCGACCGAAGGCGGCGCGATGGGCGCAGTGGGCGCGCTGGTGATGGCCGTCGTGCGCAAGCGCCTCAACTTCACGTTGCTCAAGCAGGCGATGGACTCGACGGCCAAGCTGACGACCTTCGTTGTCTTCATCCTCGTCGGCGCGCGCGTGTTTTCGCTGACCTTCTACGGCGTGGATGGCCACAAGTGGGTGGAGCACCTGCTCACCGGCCTGCCGGGCGGCGAGACGGGCTTCCTGATTGTCGTGAACATTCTGGTCTTCCTGCTGGCCTTCTTCCTCGACTTCTTCGAGCTGGCCTTCATCGTCCTGCCGCTGCTGGCGCCGGTGGCGGAGAGCCTCGGTATCGACATGATCTGGTTCGGCATCATGATCGCGGTGAACATGCAGACCTCCTTCATGCATCCGCCCTTCGGCTTCGCGCTGTTCTACCTGCGCTCGGTCGCGCCCTACAAGGCCTATCGTGACCACATCACCGGCAAGCACACCGAGCCGGTTACCACCGGGCAGATCTACTGGGGCGCCGTGCCCTTCGTCATCATCCAGTGCATCATGGTGGCCCTCATCATCGCTTTCCCGCAGCTGGTCGGCCATGATCCGGGCTTGACCGAAGAACAGTTGAACCAGGAGGTCGATATCCAGCAGATCCTGCAGGACGATGCCGCCGCCGATGGATCGATCAAGCCCGAAGGCGAGGAAAGCCAGGAAGAGAAGGATAAGAAAGCTGCGGAGGATGACGAAGCCCTGAACAAGGCGATGCTCCAGGACGACAAGAAAAAGTAGAAATAACCACCAAGGCAGGCCTGGCAATCGCCGGCCTGCTGTGGCAAGCGCATAAAAAAACCCCGGCGATCGCGCCGGGGTTTTTCTCTTGTTGCGGTCCTGCTTACTTGGTCTTGACGGTTTGCAGGAAGCGGTCCAGGCTGGCTTCGGCAACACCGAACCACTGGTTCAGTTCCTTCTGGTACTGGAAGTAGGGGTCGGCGACCTTCTTGAAGGCGGGGTTCTTGCCCGATTCGTCGGCATAGAACTCAAAGGCGGCCTTGTGGGCGGCCTTGAGGATGTCCTGAGGATAGCTGCGCAGCTTGACGCCCTGCCTGACCAGACGCACCACCGCGGCCGGGTTCTTGTGGTCGTACTCCGCCATCATCGTCACGTTGGCTTCGTAGGCGGCGGCCTGGAAGGCTTCCTGATACTCCTTCGGCAGCTTGGCCCAGGCATCCTTGTTGATGAAGAAGTGGATCGCCGGACCCGGCTCCCACCAACCCGGGAAGTAGTAGTTCTTGGCAACCTTGAAGAAGCCGAGCTTCTCGTCGTCGTAAGGACCGACCCATTCGGCGCCGTCGATGGTGCCTTTTTCAAGAGCCGGATAGATGTCGGCGCCGGGAATCTGCTGGGTGACCATGCCGAGCATCGAGAACACCGTGCCGCCGAGGCCGGCGATGCGCATCTTGGTGCCCTTGACGTCCGCGAGGGACTTGAGTTCCTTGCGGAACCAGCCGCCCATCTGCACGCCGGTGTTGCCACCCATGAAGGAAACGATGTTGTAGTTGCTGTAGAACTCGTCGAGCAGCTTCTGGCCGCCGCCGTAATAAACCCAGGCGTTGAGTTGGCGGTAGTTCATGCCGAAGGGCACGGAGGTGCCAAAACCGAAGGTCTTGTCCTTGCCGACGTAGTAGTAGGAACAGGTATGGCAGGCCTCAACCGTGCCGTTCTGGGTGACGTCGAGCGCTTGCAAGGCCGGGGCAATTTCGCCGCCGGGAAACACCTGAATGTCGAACTTGCCGCCAGTGATCGCACGGACACGATTAGCAAGGACTTCAGCGCCGCCATAAATGGTATCCAGGCTCTTGGGGAAACTGGAGGTCATGCGCCATCTGACTGCGGGAGTCTGGGCATGCACCGCTGGTGCAACGCCTGCGGCCAAGATGCCGGTCAAACCGGCGTGTTGTAAAAACTTGCGACGTTCCATGCATCTTCTCCTTCGTTAGTAATTATGGGGATCGTCCACGCAAGACGACTGCGGAATGCTACACCCAAAGTAATAATGAAGAACGATCAGCTCCCGGCCACGGTCATGCGGTTAACCACAATCGAACCGACCGTGCGCGAACCGCGTGTCACCCTGTCGCGCCCCACCGCTTCGATCCCGGCGAACATGTCGCGCAGATTGCCGGCGATGGTGATTTCGTGCACCGGCCAGGTGATCTCGCCGTTCTCGACCCAGTAGCCGGCCGCACCCCGCGAATAATCGCCGGTCACGTAGTTGATGCCGTGGCCAAGCAATTCGGTCACCAGCAGTCCGGTACCGAACTGCTTCAGCAATCCGGCAAAATCGGATGATGCATCAGGACTCGGCGCAACGATCAGGTTATGACTGCCGCCGGCATTCCCCGTCGTCGGCATGCCGAGCTTGCGCGCAGTGTAGGTGGACAGGAAGTACCCCTGCAATATCCCATCCTGCACCACGCTACGGTCGCACGTCGCCACGCCGTCGTCGTCAAAAGGACTCGAACCAAGACCCTTCTTCAGATGGGGTCGCTCCTCGATAAGCATCCAGTCGGGGAAAATCTGCTTGCCAAGCGCATCGACCAAAAAGCTGGCCTTGCGGTACAGGCTGCCGCCGCTGACGGCATGTACGAAGCTACCGAGCAGCATCGCCGCCAGCGGGGCCTCGAACATCACCTTGCATTGCCGCGTACCGAGCTTGCGCGCCTTGAGGCGCGACAGGGCGCGCCGCGCCGCATAGTCGCCGATCTCCTCGGGTGTAGCAAGCTGGGCCGGGTCGCGCCAACCGGAATACCAGTCGTCGCGCTGCATGTCGGCGCCTTTGCCGGCGATGGGTACGCATGAAATGAAATGGCGCGAGGAAGGAAAGCCGTCCATGAAACCCAGACTGTTGGCCGAAATGAAATGTGCGGTATGCGCCGATACCGTGGCACCTTCCGAATTCTTGACCAGGGGGCTGACGGCAAAGGCGGAGGCCTCGCTGCGACGGGCGAGCTCAATCGCCGCTTCGATGGAGAGATTCCATGGATGGTACAGATCAAGATCGGGCGATGTCTTGGCGAGCAGTTCCGGCTCCGGCAAGCCGGCGCAATCGTCCGCTGCGGTAAACCGCGCAATGGCAACGGCCGCCTCGACGGTAGAACGCAAGGCAGCGGGAGAAAAATCCGAGGTGGAGGCATGACCGCGACGTTGTCCGAGATAGACCGACACTCCGATGCCCTTGTCGCGATTGAATTCGATGGTCTCAACCTCCCCTTTACGCACCGTAACGGACTGGCCAACTCCTTCGGAAATATCGGTTTCGCAGGCGCTGGCCCCGCACTGTGCGGCATGACGCAGCACATCGGCGGCGAGGTTGCGGAATTGATCGGACGTAAAAGAGAATTCAGACATGGAAACGGGAGGGAAAGGTCCAAAGTTATAATCTTACCCGTGGAAACCGACCAAACCCTCGACCAAAGACCCAGCAAGTCCGCGCTCAAGCGCGAGATGGACGCGTTGCAGGAGCTCGGCGCCGAACTTGTGGCGCTATCGAAAGACCAGCTGAAGAAAATCGATCTCCCCGAAGACCTGCGTGAAGCCGTACGCGATGCACAGCGTTTTACCCAGCACGGAGCGCATCGTCGTCAATTGCAGTTGATCGGCAAACTGATGCGTAGCGTCGATCCGGCGCCGATCCAGGCCGCGCTGGACGAGATCAACGGCGTCTCCGCGGTTGCCGTTGCCCGGCTGCACGCACTCGAGCGCATGCGCACGCGCTTTCTCGAAGACGAGAAAGTGATCGGTGAAATCGCCGCTGCACATCCTGAAGCCGATTTGCAGCACTTGCGCCAATTGCGCCGCAATGCACTCAAGGAACAGGAACTAGGCAAGCCGCCGCGCGCTTTTCGCGAACTGTTCCAGGCCCTCAAGGAACTCCATGAATAATGAACTCCTGATCGGCCTGGTGTCGATCTCCGACCGGGCTTCCAGCGGGGTCTATGAAGACAAGGGTATTCCGGCGTTGCAGGAGTGGTTCGCCGCCGCGCTCGCCTCGCCCTGGCGTCTCGAAAGCCGCTTGATTCCCGACGAGCAGTCAATCATCGAACAAACCCTGATCGATCTGTGCGACAGCGTCGGCTGCCATCTGGTGCTGACCACCGGCGGTACCGGCCCGGCCCCGCGCGACGTGACGCCCGAGGCCACCCTTGCCGTGGCCCACAAGCTCATGCCCGGTTTCGGCGAGCAAATGCGTGCGGTCAGTCTCAAGTACGTACCGACGGCGATCCTCTCGCGGCAGGTCGGGGCGATCAGAGGATCAACGCTGATCCTCAACTTGCCGGGCCAACCCAAGGCCATCAAGGAAACCCTCGACGGCGTATTCGCCGCCGTGCCCTACTGCATCGACCTGATCGGCGGGCCGTACATCGAAACCAACGAGGCCGTCGTCAAGGCGTTCCGACCGAAAAGTGCAATAAGACAGCCCAGCACCTGATCTGCTTGCCATGGATAGCCTGAATGGCTAGACTAGTTTAACCAAACTAGCCAAGTAGATTGCCATGCAAACCGTCAGCCTGTTCGATGCCAAAACCCACCTCTCGCGCCTGATCGAGCAGATTGTGTCGGGTGCGGAAAGCGAAATCGTCATTTCGCGCAATGGCAAACCCGTCGCCCGCGTCCTGCCGATCACGCAGGACACTTCGTCCCGTATCGGCATAGCGCAAGGGGAATTCGAGATTCCCGACGATATCGACGCTCATAACGCAGAGGTCGCAGACCTGTTCTACGGCGGCCGCTGAGTATGCGGCTGTTGCTCGATACACAAATCCTGTTGTGGGCGCTGACCGGATCGCCCCGCCTCGGGGACGTGGCGCATGATCTGATTGTCGATCCGCGCAACGAGATTTTCGTCAGCACGGCCTCGATCTGGGAAATCGCCATCAAGCATGCGCTGGGGCGAGGCGACATGCCGGTGAGCGGATCGCGCGCCGCCGAATTGTGCGGCAAGGCCGGTTATCGCGAACTGCCGATCTCGTGGCGCCATGCCGGCGTGGTTGAAACCTTGCCTCCCCGGCATGGCGATCCGTTTGATCGGATTCTGGTCGCGCAAGCCACTGCAGAATCCATGCACCTGCTTTCGCGCGATGCCGTCATCGCCGATTACGGCACGGTTGTCATGTCTGTGTAAGAACTCGGCGCTGGCAGGACGGCACGGACGGAGCACCTGTTTTGCTTCTGTGCGGTCCTCCATAGCAAAAACTGTAAGCCGCTAGAATTGCGGCCTTTCCTAGTGTGTCGTCCCAATGCGCCAATACCTCGACCTGATGCAACACGTGCTCGATCACGGGCAAGAGAAATCCGACCGGACCGGCACCGGCACGCGTTCGGTGTTCGGCTGGCAGATGCGCTTCGACTTGGCGCAAGGTTTCCCGGTGCTCACCACCAAGAAACTGCACCTGCGCTCGATCATTATCGAGTTGCTATGGTTCCTGCGCGGCGATACGAATATCCAATGGCTGAAGGACAACAAGGTCTCGATCTGGAACGAATGGGCTGACGAACACGGCGACCTCGGCCCGGTGTATGGTCATCAATGGCGCCACTGGCCAGGACGTGACGGGTTGGAGATCGACCAGATCACGCAACTGATTGAAGGATTGAAGAAGAACCCCGATTCGCGTCGCCATATCGTCACCGCCTGGAACCCGGCGGATGTGGATCGCATGGCGCTGCCACCCTGTCATGCCTTGTTCCAGTTTTACGTTGCCGACGGCAAGCTGAGTTGCCAGCTTTACCAGCGCAGTGCCGATATTTTCCTCGGCGTACCCTTCAATATCGCCAGCTATGCCCTGCTGACGCTGATGATCGCCCAGGTGGTCGGGCTCAAGCCCGGCGAATTCGTCCATACGCTGGGTGACGCGCACCTCTATTCGAACCATCTGGAGCAGGCGAGACTGCAACTGTCACGCACTACGCGCCCCCTGCCAACGCTGCGCATCAACCCGGAAATCAAGGATATCTTCGCTTTCAAGTTCGAAGATTTCGTCCTTGAAGGCTATGACCCGCATCCGCATATCGCTGCGCCGGTGGCAGTCTGACTGAAGTGACGCTGGACAAAGCCTCAATCCAGTCCTATAGTTGGTCATGTTAATGGACAGGATAAAGACCATGATCTCGATCAACACTCACGAAGTCAAAGCCAAACTTTCCGAATACCTTGCCGCCGTCGAGGCGGGCGAAGTCATACAGATTTGTCGCCGGAATGTGCCAATCGCTCAATTGGTGCCCCTGCCGAAACAAAACAACGAACCGCGGCCTATCGGCCTGGCGTGCGATCCCGACTACGAAATTCCGGACAGCTTTTTCGATCCCCTGCCGGAGGAACTGCTCAAGGCGTTCAATGGCGAACTGCCTGATCCGTTTCTAGACAATCTCGTTTATCCGGAAGTAAACAATGCTCAACCGGCTCTCAAGGCTGCCGAACCCGGGCTGGAACGCCCATGAAACTGCTGCTCGACACCTGCGCCTTTCTCTGGATCATTCGCGCCCAGCCGCAGGCGAGTCGAACAGCCATTGCTCTGTTTCGCGATCCCGCCAATGAGGTGTTTCTCTCCTCTGTCTCGGCATGGGAGATCGCGGTAAAACATCGTCTCGGCAAACTGCCTTTGGGAGACATCCCCGTCCGCTATGTGCCGCGCGAACGGGAAAAACACACAATCAACACCTTGCCGCTGAATGAAGCCGATACGCTGGTATTGGACAAGCTTCCGTTACTGCACCATGACCCCTTCGACCGCATGTTGATCTGCCAGTCCATCGCCAACCAGATGACCATCCTCACCCCGGACCCGCTGATCACGCAGTATCCGGTGCTGACGCGCTGGTGAGTCAATGCGCACGCTTCCCGAGCAACTTCCAGCGGCAGACATCCCCATGAAACTCTGCGGCGACATCGGCGGCACCAAGGTTCTGCTCGCGCTGACCGACAATGACGGCGTTTTGCATCGCAAGTGCCGTCTCGCCAGCGCCGAGTTTGCATGTTTCGAAGACCTGCTGGGCGCCTACCTTGGCGCCGCGCCGGAACGTATCGTCGGCGGTTGTCTGGCAGTCGCCGGGCCAGTGGCCGAGGATGGTCGAACGGCGCGGATCACCAACCTGCCCTGGCACATCGATTGCGCAGCGCTTGAAACCCGGTTCAAACTTGGCCGACTTAACCTTGTCAACGATTTCGCCGCAGTGGCGCGGGGCGTGACTGCAATGACGCAGGAAGAGCTTGTCGTGCTGCAGTCCGGCGCCCCGGCTGCCCGTGGCGTAAGACTGGTGCTGGGCGCCGGTACCGGCATGGGCGTGGCCGCCCTGCTGGGCGACACGGTGCTTTCCAGCGAAGGCGGTCACATTGCCTTCGGGCCAAACGACGAAACGCAGGCCGAACTCTGGTCGACCCTGCACCGCGAGTACGGGCGCGTCACCGCCGAGCGGGTGGTTTCCGGCCCCGGCCTGGCGCTCATCCATCGTTTTCTTGGCGGCGAACGCATCGATGCCGAAACGATAGGCACGCGGGCACTGGCCGGCGACGCAGCAGCCAGACGCAGTACCAACCTGTTTTTCGCCTGTTATGGCGCATTCGCCGGCGATCTGGCGTTGGCTTTCATGGCCCGCAGCGGAGTTGTTCTGGCCGGAGGTGTGACGCAGAAACTGCTCCCCCTGCTGGCCGATAGCCCTTTTCTCGACGCATTCAATGCCAAGCACGAACATGCCGGACTGGTGGCTGGCATGCCTGTCAGCGTTGTCGCCGACCCCGACATCGGCCTGTGCGGAGCGGCTAGCGAGGCGATCAATACGACGCTTTGTTGACGGACGTCAACAAACTGACACGAAGATGAGGTATATGCTCCTCACTATACGATTACAAAAACCCTCAACCTAAGGAGACAGCAATGGCAACAAAGAGTAAAACCGGGGAAACGCCGGTAACAAAGGCCGCAAAGCCTGCAGCCAAGCCGGCCACCAAGCCAGCCACTAAGCCGACCGCAAAGGCAAGCACTCCCGCCAAGGCCGCGGCGCCTGTCAAAGCGCCTGCGGAAAAGAAACCGGCAGCACGCAAGGCGCCGGCAGCCAAGAAGCCCGCGGCCCAAACCGCCGCCAGCGAACAGCCGAACGCCATTCCGGTATTGACTCACGACCAGCGCCGTTACTACGTTGAAGTCGCTGCGTTTTACATCGCCGAGCGGCGCGGTTTCCATGGCGGTAGCGAGATGGACGACTGGGTGCAGGCCGAAGAAGAAATTGATCGTCTGGTACGCGAGGGCATTCTCAAGCCATAATACGCAGCGTCACCAAGGCAACCGCTCCCGCCCGCCAGAGGGAGTTCGCCGTGAGGCGAAAAACAATAACAGAAGCGGCGGGTTTGCCAAATTACAAACTAGGGGAGTCACCATGCAACATCAGACAGCGGGTTTGGACCACAGCGACCCACATGCCCAGCACGGGCGTTTTGTCAGTCATCTGACGCGTTCGACTTACGCCATCATCCTTGCGGGCGGGCGCGGCAGTCGATTGATGCAACTCACCGACTGGCGCTCCAAGCCGGCAGTACCTTTCGGCGGAAAGTTCCGCATTCTCGATTTCACGCTATCGAACTGCGTCAATTCCGGCATTCGCCGCATCGGCGTGGCAACGCAGTACAAGGCGCAAAGCCTGATTCGCCACTTGCAGCGCGGCTGGAGCTTTCTCGACGGTCGCTTCGACGAATTCATCGACCTGCTGCCGGCCCAGCAGCAGGTCGGCGAAGACTGGTATCAGGGCACGGCTGACGCCGTGTTCCAGAATATCGACATGCTGCGTCGTAACCAGCCAAAGTACGTACTGATCCTTTCCGGCGACCACATCTACAAAATGGACTATGGCCGCATGCTGGCCCAGCATGCCCAGACCGAAGCCGACCTGACCATTGCCTGCATGGACGTACCGATCGAGGAAGCCACCGCTTTCGGCGTGATGGGTGTCGATCAGGATAGCCGCATCGTCAGCTTCCTCGAAAAGCCGAAGGACCCCCCTTGCATTCCCGGACGCCCCGACCGCGCTCTGGCGAACATGGGCGTGTACATCTTCAACGCCGCTTTCCTGTACGAACAATTGATCCGCGACGCTGACGATCCGCATTCCGACCATGATTTCGGCAAGAACGTCATCCCGCACATCATCAAGCGCTATCGCTGCGTCGCCCACAGCTTCACGGAAAGCTGTGTTGGCGTGCCGGAAAACGGCGTTCCCTACTGGCGCGATGTTGGCACCATCGATGCTTACTGGGAAGCGAATATCGAACTTACCAAGGTATCGCCCGAACTCAACATGTACGACCAGGAGTGGCCAATCTGGACGCATCAGGAACAACTGCCGCCGGCCAAATTCGTCTTCGACGAGGAGGAACGTCGCGGCATGGCGATCGATTCGCTGGTTTCCGGCGGCGACATCATCAGCGGCGCCGTAGTGCGCCGCTCCTTGCTGTTTTCGCGTGTCTTCGTGCATAGCTATGCCCAGGTCGAGGATGCGGTGATCCTTCCCGATGTTGAGATCGGACGGGGTTCGAAGATTCGCCGCGCCGTCATCGACAAGAACTGCAAAATCCCCGACGGCATGGTGATCGGCTACGATCCCAAAGAGGATCGCAGGCGTTTCCACGTGACCGAAAAAGGTATCTGCCTGGTCACGCCGGAAATGCTCGGCCAACGGATTCACCACATCCGCTAATCCTGACTCCCCGCGCGCTCCACGCAGCTTTGCTTGCCGGGGAAGCGCGCGATTCAATCATCGAATACATTGAACCTATCGGACCAACCCATGGCTGGAACTCTTTTCCAACTCGAAGTCAATCCCAAACTTCCCGCGCGTCTCGCCCGCCTCGACGAGATCGCCAACAATCTCTGGTATAGCTGGGATCGCCCCACGCGCACCCTGTTCGCCCGCCTCGGGCAAAAACTCTGGGGCGCGGTGGGCCACAGCCCGAAAGCCTTCCTGAAACGAGTCGACCAGCATCGGCTCGATGAAGCTGCGGCCGATCCGGTTTTTCTCGGCGCCCTCGCCCATGTCCTGTCGGCTTACGACACCTACCACGACAGTCCACGTCGCGAATACGGGCCGCAATTGCCCGACGACACGCTGGTCGCCTATTTCTGCGCCGAATTCGGCTTTCACGAAAGCCTGCCCATCTATTCCGGCGGCCTGGGCATCCTGGCCGGCGACCACTGCAAGACCGCCAGCGACATGAACCTGCCTTTCGTCGGCGTCGGCCTACTCTATCGCCAGGGCTATTTCCTGCAAAGCATCGATAGTGAGGGGAAGCAGCACGCCCTTTACAATGACACCGACTTCGACGACTTGCCCGTGACGCCGGTACGGCGCGCCGATGGCAGCGACCTCAAGGTCGGCGTGCGTCTGCCGGGCCGAGAGGTGCGCGTCAAGGTCTGGTCAACACGCGTCGGTCACATCACCCTGTACCTGCTCGATACCGACCTCGAGGAGAACACCCCGCACGACCGCGACATCACTCACCAGCTTTACGGTGGCGACCGCACCATGCGGCTTGAGCAGGAAATCATCCTCGGCATGGGCGGCGTGCGCGCCCTGCAGGAAATCGGCCTGAAACCGACGGTCTGGCATATCAACGAAGGCCATGCCGCCTTCCTGATTCTGGAGCGCATGCGCAGTCTGGTCGGCAGCGGCATGCCTTTTTCCGCCGCGCTCGAAACCGTCTCCAGCAACACGGTATTCACCACGCACACTCCCGTACCAGCCGGCCACGATCATTTCGCCGACGATACGATTCGCCGCTATTTCGAGGAATGCTGCCACGACATGGGTTGCGAAGTCGGCCATCTGCTCGAACTGGGCCGCATCGACGGCGATGCCGATTTCAATATGACCGCATTGGCGATCCGGGGCTCACGCTTCCAGAACGGCGTTTCGCGCATTCATGGCGATGTCTCGGCCGATATCTGCCGCAGCATGTGGCCACAGATCGAAGCCGCCGAGAATCCGATGGGCTATGTCACCAATGGCGTGCATGTACCCACCTTCCTCTCCGACCACTGGCACGACACCTTTGACCGCGTGCTCGGCCCCGCCTGGCGCCAGCGTCTCACCGACCCGCTCATCTGGTCAGAGATTCGCGCGATTCCCGACCATACGTTCTGGAGTATCCGCCAGTCGATCAAGGCGCAGATGCTGCACCTGGTAAGGCATCGCGTCACGCAGCAGCATGTGCGCAACCAGAGTTCGCAATCGCATATCGACCGCTTGCTGCAGCACGCCAACCCGGAAAATCCAAACGTTCTGACCATTGGTTTCGCGCGCCGCTTCGCTACTTACAAGCGTGCCGCCCTGCTGTTCGCCGACCTCGAACGCTTGCGGCGTCTGATCTGCAATCCGGAGCGCCCGGTGTTGTTCATCTTCGCCGGCAAGGCGCATCCGGCCGACCAACCGGGGCAGGCGCTGATTCGGCGCATCCATGAAGTCGCCTCGATGCCGGAGTTCGAAGGCCATTTCCTGCTCGTCGAGGGTTACGACCTGCGCTTGGCGCGCCGCCTCGTTTCCGGCGTCGACGTCTGGCTCAACAACCCGATCTACCCGCTGGAAGCCTCCGGCACCTCGGGCATGAAGGCGGCAATCAACGGCGTGCTTAACCTCTCGGTCCTCGACGGCTGGTGGGGCGAAGGCTACCAACATGACGAGCATGGCGAGAACGGCTGGGCAATCAAGCCGGCATCGAGCATTCACGACCAGGACCGCCGCGACCGGGAAGAAGGCCGCTCGCTCTACGAGTTGCTGCAGGACAGGGTGATTCCGCTCTTTTACGAGCGCGGTCCGATGGGCTACCCGCCCGGCTGGGTGAAGATGGCGAAGAATTCGATCGCCACAATCACCCCGCGTTTCAATTCGCAGCGCATGGTCGGCGAGTATCTCAACAAGTTCTACTCCCCTGCCGACCATCAATGGCGGCGCAAAAGCGCCGACAACTTCGCTGCCGCGCGCACTCTGGCCGACTGGAAAGACAAAGTGCGCCATACCTGGCCGCGCGTCAGCCTGCGCCGGCTCGACAATCCGGCGAAACGCATTCCCTATGGCAAGAGCCTGCGCTTCGAGGTAGGCGTACAACTGGATAATCTTGCCCCGGAGGATGTCACCGTCGAAATGCTGATGGCACGCCCGAGCGCCAAAGCCAAGTCAAAACCGGCGCGCAGCCTGTTCCTCGAATATCAGGGCCCGGGCCAGAACGGCGAGAGCATCTACGGAATCGAACTGACGCCCGATGTCTGCGGCAAGATCGACTACCGCCTGCGCGCGTATCCGCATCACGAGTTGCTCACGCACCCCTTCGAAATGGGAATGATGCTCTGGCTATGACCCCGATTCTCAACACCCCCGCCTGGAAGCATGCCGAACGGCATGCTCACGGCCTGCGCGATGTGCATCTGCGCGAAATGTTCGACCGCGACCCGGCGCGCTTCCAGCGCCTTTCGGTGCGCTGGGACCAGGGTGACGATGCCTGGCTGCTCGACCTTTCAAAACAGCGCATCGTGCCGGAAACCCTCCCGCTACTGGCAGATCTCTGGAGCGCGGCGGACGTGCCAGGCTGGATCGCCCGCATGCGCGCCGGCGAACCGATCAACCACACTGAAGGCCGTGCCGTGTTGCATGTCGCCCTGCGCAATATCGATGCCAGCGACGCACCGATCCACGTCGATGGCCACGATGTGATGCCGGACGTACATGTCGTACTGGACAAGATGCGCGTCTTTTGCGATGCCATTCACTCCGGCAAATGGCGCGGCGCTACGGGCGAGCACATCACCGACATCGTCAATATCGGCATTGGCGGCTCCGATCTCGGACCGCGCATGGCGACGCAAGCGCTGGCCGCCTTCCGCATGCCCCACCTCCACGTCCATTACGTCGCCAACGTCGACGGCGCCGATCTCGCCACGACCCTGGCCGATCTCTCGCCGCGCACGACGCTGTTCGTCATTGCCAGCAAAACCTTCACCACGCAGGAAACGATGCAGAACGCCTGCTCGGCGCGTGCCTGGCTGACGGCAGCTCTGGGCGAGACAGCCGTGGCGCGTCACTTCGTCGCCGTCTCCACCGCGCTCGACAAGGTGTCCGCCTTCGGCATCGACACGGAGAATGCTTTTGCCTTCTGGGACTGGGTTGGCGGCCGATTCTCGCTGTGGTCGGCGATCGGCCTGCCGTTGGCGCTGGCGATCGGCTACGACAAGTTCGCCCAACTGCTCGCCGGCGCGCGCGCGATGGACCGGCATTTCTTCACAGCACCGCCGCTCGAAAACCTGCCTGCACTGTTGGCGCTGATCGAACTGTGGAACGCCGATTTCGTCGGCCTGCAGACCCGCGCCGTACTACCCTACAGCCAGTCTCTCGGCCTGCTACCACGCTATCTGCAGCAGCTCGAGATGGAAAGCCTCGGCAAGCAGATCGACCGGGATGGGAAACTGGTCGGTTGCCCGACTCTGCCGATTCTCTGGGGCGAACCCGGCACCAATGGCCAGCATGCTTTCTACCAGTTGCTGCATCAGGGCGGGCGGGCGCTGTCCTGTGAATTCATCGCTTGCAAGGAAGCCGATTTTCCGGTTTCCGGCCATCACGAAAAGTTGCTGGCCAACTGTTTTGCGCAAAGCGCGGCGCTGATGCAAGGAAAAACCGAGGTGGAAGCGCGCACGGAACTCAACCGTGCCGTCCCGCCAGCGCCGACTTTCCTCGCCCCCTACAAGATTTTCCCCGGTAACCAACCATCGACCACGCTGTTGTTGCCGCGCATCGATCCGCACACGCTCGGCGCACTGATCGCCCTCTATGAGCACAAGGTGTTCACTCTCGGCGTGCTCTGGCATCTCGACGCATTCGATCAGTGGGGTGTCGAGTACGGCAAGCAGATCGCCAATTCCCTGCTACCGATGCTCGAAGGCGCTGCTCCGATCACTGGTGTCGACAACTCCACTGCCGGCCTGATCGCCGCATGCATGACATGAAGGTACTGTTTGCCACCTCCGAAATCGCCCCCTGGGTCAAAACCGGGGGCTTGGGCGATGTCGCCGCCGCCCTGCCGCCCGCGCTCAGCGCCCTCGATTGCGAGGTACGCGTGCTGGTACCGCGTTACCCCGCGCTCAGCGCAGCGTTCCCCGATGCCGTGCATCTGGTGCACTTGCCAGCGATCGGCGGTCTCTTCCCTGCCGCCGATCTATACCGCGCCGAACACGGCGCGTTAAGCTTCTTGCTGCTCGACTGCCCGCTGCTTTTCGACCGGCCGGGCAACCCCTATCTCGGGCCGGATGGCCACGACTGGCTCGATAACCATCTACGCTTCGGCCTGCTGTCGCGCGTCGCCGCCCGTCTGGCCGGTAGCGCATCGCCGCTAGCCTGGCGCCCCGATGTACTGCACTGCCACGACTGGCAGACTGGCCTCGCCCCCTACTATCTACGTTTTTATGAGGAATCCGGTGCGGCTTCGGTGATGACCATCCACAACCTGGCCTTCCAGGGAACCTTCGCACCGCAACTGCTTGACGAACTGGCCCTGACCGGCGCCGACTGGCATATCGACGGCGTCGAGTACTACGGTTACATCTCCTTTCTCAAGGCCGGACTGCGCCATGCCGACGCGCTGACCACCGTCAGCCCCACTTACGCACAAGAGATCCAGGCCGCCTCAGAAGGCATGGGTATGCAAGGCCTGCTCCAGTCGCGCGCCGCGCAGCTAAGCGGCATCCTCAACGGCATCGAAGACACCGTATGGAACCCGGCGCTCGACCCGCACATTGCCGCACCGTATGACCGCGACCATCTCGACACGAAACTCCTCAACAAGACGGCGCTACAACGCGAAATGGGGCTGGCGGAGCGCGACGATTGCCCGCTGTTCGGCGTGGTCAGCCGTCTCACCCATCAGAAGGGACTCGATCTGGTCGCCGAGATCGGTGACGCACTGGTCGGCCTGCCGGCGCAACTCGCCGTGCTGGGCAGCGGCGACAAGGCACTTGAAGCGGCCTTTCAGGCGCTCGCCGAACGACATCCCGGACACGTCGCCGTGAAGATCGGTTACAGCGATCCGCTCGCTCACCGCATCGAAGCCGGCTCAGACTGCTTCCTCATGCCCTCACGCTTCGAACCCTGTGGCCTCAACCAGATGTACAGCCTCGCCTACGGTACGCCGCCGCTGGTACGCGCGACGGGAGGCCTGGCCGATACGGTAGTCAACTATTCGCCTGCCGGACTCGCCGACGGCAGTGCCAATGGCTTTGTCTGCCATGCCGCCACGGCGGATGCCATCCTCGGCACGGCCGGCTGGGCGGCCGCCATCTGGCAGGACAAGGCCAGTTGGCGCCAGTTGCAGCGCAATGCGATGGCCGGCGATTTCCGCTGGGCAGGTCCGGCGCGCCAATACCTCGACCTCTACGAAAGACTCCAACAAGCATGATTGCCATCATCGCCGCTGTCGCCAACAACGGCGTCATTGGCAAGGAGAACGCCCTACCCTGGCATCTGCCGGAGGACATGCAGCACTTCAAGGCGCTCACCACGGGTCATACGGTCATCATGGGGCGCAAGACCTGGGAGTCGCTACCCCCCCGATTTCGTCCGCTACCGCAACGGCGCAATATCGTCGTGTCGCGCAATCCGGGTTTCCGCTCCGATGGCGCGGAGGTGGTCGGGTCGCTGCAAGACGCACTGAAACTCGGCGCTGGCGCGACGGCATTCATTATCGGCGGCGCCGAACTCTATGCTTGCGCCTTGCCGCTGGCGCAGCGCCTCGAACTCACCGAGATCGATGCCGCATTCGACGGTGACGCGCATTTCCCACCTTTCGACCGCGGATTATGGACTGAAGCCGCGCGCGAATCCGGGGTCGGCGCCAACGGTCTGCGCTACGCTTTCGTCAGTTACGTGCGCATCTGAAACAGGCATCGGCCTAATACTTCTCAATGGCTCGATTTGTACCGGCAACCTGGCGCAGCGATTTGGCCGGAGGAGGGATCGCTGCGTTGGTGGCCATTCCCGTCGAACTGGTGTTCGGCGTGTTTGCCGTCGCCCCGCTCGGCCCGGATTACGCGCAGCATGGCATTCGCGCCGCTTTATGGGGCTGCATTCTGGGCGGCATCCTGGTTCTTCTGCTGCGCAGCAATGGCGGCATGTTGACGGGTACGCGCACCGCTCCGGCGCTGATACTGGGCACGCTGGCCGCCCATCTGCTCCAGCTTCCGGCGGTTCAGTCCGCAGCCGATCCTCATGCGCTGGTGCTGGTTTTATTACTGGTCTGCACCTGTCTGGTCGGCGTTTTCCAATGGCTGTTTGGCCTGGCACGCGTCGGCCAGTTGCTCAAGTACGTGCCTTACCCGGTAACAGCCGGGTTGATGCTGGGCGTCGCCCTGTTGCTGCTGACGATCGGCTTCCGTCCAGCCTTGGGAATCGAATCCGCGTTGCCTTTGCCTGAGGCGCTCGCCGCATGGCATCCGGCCAGTCTTGCGGTTACGCTGGTCACGCTTGCGATGTGCGTTTTGGCGCCGCGCTGGACCACGCGGATTCCCAACAGCATTCTCGCCTTGCTGGGTGGCACGCTGCTCCACCACCTACTCTCGGCCACAATGGGCCCGGCGCAACTGGGCACGACCACCGCCAGCCTCGACAGCTTCCTTCCCGAGTTCTCACTGGCGCAAGCCGGCGTGGCGATGGGATTGTCCCAACTGCTCGTCTGGCTCCCCTTGCTGGCCTCTTATGCACTGGCGATTGCCGCCCTTGCTTCACTGGAAACCTTGTTGTGCGTCGCTGCCATCGGCGCGGAGAAATCTTCACGTCCCGACGCCAATCGCGAGTTGCGCACCCAGGGTATGGCAACACTGATCACCGGGGCGCTAGGTGGAACACCCAGCATCAGCAATCTGGCGCGGGTAAAGCTCAACCTTTCGGCCGGCGCGCGAACTTCGCTATCGGGGCTGGCCTATGCTGTTACCCTCATCGTGTTCGCAACATTTGCCGGGAAGCTGACCGGTTTGATCCCGAATGCCGCCATCGCGGCGATTCTCTTCTATTACGCTTTCGGCATGGTCGATGACGGCACACGGCGTCTGTTGCGTCAGGTTGTCACCCAGTACCGGATCATGGAACCCCAGCAGTACCGCATCCTGCTGGCCAATACCCTGGTGATACTGGCAGTCGCTCTGGTAGTTGTTTTCGGGGACATGATGAAGGCCATGGCGATCGGCGTCCTGGCCGCTGTGTTCCTGTTCGTACGCAGCAATACCAAACCGCCGATCCGGCGAGTCTATAGCGCCCGTACGCAACGCTCGATCAAGGTGAGAGCACCTCAAGACATCGAGCTGCTCAGACGCGAGGGGGACAGGATTGCCATCATCGAGGTGGAAGGTCCGCTGTTCTTCGGCACTGCGGATTTGATCGACCTGCAAATCGAAAGCGCCGAAAAGGATGCCAACTGGCTGATCGTCGATCTGAAGCGGGTCAGGGACATCGACCCGACCGGGGCGCGCACCTTGTTGCAGGCGAGTCGTAAAGTGCGCAAGCAAGGCAAGGATCTGATGCTCTGCGGCACCAACGACGAAATCGAAAGCTTCCTCAAGTCCATGGGCCTGGAGGCCACGGTTCCGCCCGACAACTGGGCAATCGACATCGACCGGGCCATTGAAGAAGCCGAAGACCGTCTGCTTGCCCTGCATTCAGGCAATCTCGGCCACCGCCCCGTAACGCTTGCCGAAACCGAACTGGCAAAAGGCTTGCGGGAGGAGCAGGTAGAAATTCTGGATCGCTTCCTGCTCAAGCAGGAGTTTGCTCACGCCGGGCGCATCTTTGCCAATGGCGACAGCGGAGACAGCCTGTTCGTTGCCAGCCGCAGCGCAGTCGATATCCTGATTCCCTTGCAAAGCGGCAAGATGAAACGTGTCGCCAGTTTTGCTCCAGGCGTTTTCTTCGGGGAAATGGCCCTGCTTGAAGGCAAGCCACGCTCGGCCAATGCCGAGGTGCAGGGGTCCGGCACCCTCTGGGAACTGACGCGGGAAAGCTTGGCTCGACTCGAACGCGAACACCCCGCAGTCGCCTGCCAGGTATTGCGCAATCTCAGCCGCAACCTGGCTGACCGCCTGCGTTCCACGACCGAAGATCTGCGGATGCTGGCTGAGGGCAATTAGCCCGAATCAGCCCACGTCACACATCGAGTTCCAGACCATCGTAAGCGGCGATGACTTCGAGGGCTTGTCCCTCGCGCGTCAGCTTTTCGAAACGTCGCGTGTCGGCGAGTACGTTCTCGATCTTGGCATCATCGTAGGCCGGTTCGTGATGGAACATGCATAGGCGTTTCACTCCGGCGCGCTGACATAATTCGACGGCCACGATATTCGACGAGTGCCCCCAATCCGCCTTGATGGAGATCGCGTCCGATAGCGAGTACATGGCATCGAATACGACGAGGTCCGCACCACGAAAGAAATCTACAAATGAATTCATTTCGTCCAGATCTTCAACGCGATGCTCGGAATCAGTGGAATACACCATCACTTTGCCTGCGCGTTCGAAACGCCAGCCGTAGGAGTCGCCGCCATGGCGCTGTTTCTTGGCGACCACTGAATAACCAGCGACGTCGACAGTCTGTCCTGGCTGCATGATTTCGAACTCGATCTGCGCACCCAGTACGGAAAAGTCGACGGGGAAGGAAGGCGCGTCCTGCTGGCGCCTGAAGGCTAGTTCCAACTCCTGGTGGCAGCCATGGAAAACGATGCGGTTGCCGGGGATATAGGCTGGCACGAAGAAAGGAAAGCCCATGATGTGGTCCCAGTGCAGATGGGACATGAAGACATGATAAGTCTGTGGCGTTCGCGGGCCATAACGCGACATCATCGCCAGCCCCAGGGGACGCGCACCACTTCCCATATCGAGAATGAAGTGAGTATCTCCCTCATCGACAATCTCGACGCAACTTGAATGTCCGCCATACGTGCCGCGTATGGAAAAATCGAGTGCATCAACATAGGCGGCAACCGCCTCGTCTTGCTGCAAGTCGACTTCCGTCGCCCCCCTGAGAGCGGCAACCAACTTGCCACGGATATCCTTGGCCGTCAAAGAAACAGGAATCGAGCCGCGTGTGCCCCAGAAACGGATTTTCATTTTCGAGCCAGGTTCTTGAACAGAAACGTGTGGTTAAGGTTGTCGCGCCGCTCGTACGAGTAGCCATCGGTGACGCGCTTGACGATATGCACGCCAAGGCCGCCCAGGCGACGTTCGTCGAGCTTACCCGTCAAATCGGGTTCCGGCGCTCCGGAGAACGGATCGAAACGTGCCCCGCCATCAATGATCTCGCCGTGTAGTGCGGCATCCTGCAGCGATACGACAACCTTGATCGTCGCCTGTGCCGTTTCGGTCAGGCCGCCGCCATGGAGAATGACATTGCTGACGATCTCCTCGAGGGCCAGGATGAAGTGGTTCAGGGTTTTGGGGGGGATATCCAAGGGGGCGACAAAGGCGCTGACGCCCTCCTGAAGACGGGCGATCTCCTCAATGGCATAGCGAAGATCGATGACCAGTGTTGAAATGGCGCCCCCCTCAATTCGCGATAGCCTGGGCAGCTTCTTCCGGACTGGGGTAAATGGTCAGGATGTCGTCCAGACCGGCAATCTCGAGAATTTCGGCAACATGCGCCTGCGGGCGGGCGACAACCAGCGAGACTTTCGCATCGCTGGCTCGCTTGAACAGCACCAAGAGGACACGAATGCCTGCGCTGCTTAGATAATCCACGCCCGCCAGATCGACCACCATGCCCCGGCGCCCGTCGTTTAGCAGCACCATCAAATCCGTTTCGTACGTCGACGAAGTGACGCTATCGAGACGGCCGACGATGGCTGTCACCTTCACGCCCGCGACACTACTTTCCTCGATGCCCATGATGATTGGTTCCTTGTTGATTACTCGGCAGACCGCCAATATGCACGATGTTGTCGGTCAGTTCAAGCCTGTCCAGTGTAATAATCCGCCACATGGATACTTGGCCTCATCCTCGATCCTCCAGCATGCCCCTGGTAGGCAGCAACAAGGCGATGTACATCATCGTCCTGCTCGCCGCTTTGCCTGTTTTGTGCATTGCAGCCTTGGCCAGCGCCGCCAACGCCTTTATCAATTACGAAAGGTTTTCCACCTTACTGGCTGAAACGGAGAACGCCCGTTTCGGTCTGGTCGCCAAAGGGGTCAAAGCCGGCATCGAAGCCAACCTCAACCTCGGGCTCCAGTTGGCCAGCTTGAGCATGGCCAAGGAGATTCTCGAACGAGAGCGCACCCTGGTTTCCGACACCAAGTCAGTGGTGGTGTTTGGCGCCGATGGTACCGTCCTCTATTCCTCTGGGGATTCGGAAGGGCTGACCAGCATCCCCGGAGCGTGGCTGCAGACTAGCCAATGGATAGACGAATCTCCCCGCTGGCGCGCCCTCGGATTATCCCTCGCCAACCCCTATGGTGTATCAGTCGGAGGTGTTGCCGTCATGTTCCCCCGCGAACCACGCGACGCTGCGCTATCGGGTATGAAACGCTCGCTGGCGCTCAGTTTCCTGTGGACCTGGTTGCTCGCCTCCGGATTGATGTTGGCCGGCGCCTACGTTCTGCTACGACGCGAGGGACATAACGCTGTAGCCAACAAGAGAGAGGCAATCGCGTTTCAGCAGGAGAAATCCTGATGTTTGCACTTTTGCGGCGCCGTCTTCTCTCTCTTTACCTGCTCGCCGCAATATCAATTGGCGTTGCCCTGATCGGCATGGCCCAATCGGCTTGGGTAAACATAGGCGCCAACCTCGTCCCGGAGCTCGAAAGAAAGACGGAAGCCGTTGCGTTTTCATTGAAAGATCGACTAATCAAGGCACTCGACTTGGGCATACCCTTCGAGAGCATCGAGGGGGCCGAAGAGTATTTTGGGGAAGTATTGCAAAACAACCGCGAATTGGCCTTCATCGCACTTTCCGGTCCGGATGGAACGCTGTTTCATGCAGCAGGCGCCGAAGAGAACCGCATTTCGGATGCGCTTGACAAAGTCCGGCCACGCAAAAGTCGCACGGAGTCCGAGGCCATCTGGAAGGACCTATCCACCGACAACCCGAACGGCATTGGCCAGATCGTCAGCCTCCCATTGATGCAGAGCCAGATTCTGGTCGGCCATCTGCACCTTGGCGTCCAGGCAGGCCACCTTGAAGGCCAACTCGCGGGCACTCGGCTCGAACTCTTCGTCCTCCTCGTTGTTGCCGTAATCATCGCCATCGAGACGCTACGCTATGTTCTGCTGCCGCGCGGCATGACGTCTCCTGCGCCGGCGAATGCTCCCGATGTTCGCTCGGCCAGCGGCAACCGCTCCGCCGCGATTCGGTTCATCCTGCCGGTCCGACTGATAACTCTGTTGTTCATGTTCGGCGAGCAGTTATCGCGCCCCTTCCTTCCCGTCTTCGCCGGAAAGCTGATGCCGGCAGGCGCCTCCCACTCCTATTCTGCAGTCGTGGCAGGTGTTCCGATTTCGGTATTCATGCTGACAGTTGCCCTGGCCATGCCTTACCTGACAGGCTGGACACGGCGTTTTGGTCTGCGCAGTTCATTTCTGGCGGGGGCGTATGTCGCGGTTATCGGGCTCATCGGCGCAGCTTTTTGCGTTTCGATTTGGGATCTCGCCTTCTGGCGAGCCATTACGGCATTGGGCTACGCTCTGATGTACCTGGCGTGCCAGAACTTCATCCTGGATAACACCACTGATGCAGAGCGAGTGCAGGGACTCGCGGTTTTTGTTGGCGCCATCATGGTGGCTGAACTCTGCGCGCCGGGCATTGGCGGCATGCTCGCCGACCACATCGGAGAGCGTGCGGTATTCGCCATCGGCGCCGGGGTGATGCTTCTGTCAGCGGCGCTCGGCGCTACTGTTCTCCGCAACACCGCTTGCAGCGCCGGCAAATCAGCTGAGACGCTTGGCGCAGGCATGGCGCTCCTGCGCAATCTGCGCTTTGCCATTCTGATCACCACGGCTGCGATCCCCGCCAAGTTCGCCCTGACCGCATTTTTGTTTTATCTCGTCCCCGTCAGCCTGTCTTCCTTCGCAGCCAACTACGGAGAAATCGGCCGCGTTGCCATGTTGTACGCCATTCCCAGTCTGCTGGCTGCCGCCTGGATTTCCCGAATTGCAGAACGCATGCGGATGGATGGCTTGTTGGTAGCGCTCGGCGGAATCGTTGCCGGTGCAGGTCTCATACCCATGCTTTTCTGGCCCGGGCCGGAAACGGTGGCGATCGGAGTTCTCGCCTTGGGCCTTGGACACGCCCTGAGCATCTCTTCCCAACTTTCCCTGGTTTCGCTGGTCTGCGAAAAGGAGATGGCCCTGCATGGCGCGAGCAGCGTATTCGGTTTTTTCCGCTTCGTCGAACGACTGGGCGCAGCGCTCGGTCCACTTGCGGCCGGCATCCTGACCGCATTTTTCGGGCCGATTGAAACAGCCGGAATTCTCGGCGTATTCAGCTTCTCTTGCGCAATCATTTTCGCTGTTCTGTTCCTCGTTCTTGGCGCCCGACCGGAGATCGATTTCTTTCCGGCGGCGCCGGAAAAACGGGGGGGAGCATCATGAGCCCAAGTCGCCGTACCGCCCTGCAAATGCTCGCGGCCATTCCGCTACTGGCCACCGGGAACAAACCGAATGCCGCCCCACGGCCGCGCATCATGATGATCACCTGGCGCGGTGAAACACCTGTTGAACAAGGCTTTCGAGCCCAGTTACGCGAGGACGGCATCGATGCTCAACTCATCCTCCGCGATGCTGGTCAAGATGTGCGTCGTGTCGTCGAGTTCGCCGCCGAGGCGAAGGTGCTGCGTCCCGACCTGATTTATGTCTGGGGTACACCAGCCACTCTGGCGCTGGTGGGCAAACGCGGCGAGGTGAATCCAGCCCGACATGTGACGGATATTCCCGTGGTCTTCACCATGGTCTCTTCCCCGGTTGCTGTACGTCTGGTCGATCTCTCGCTGATTTCCGGCCGGAATATCACCGGAACCAGTCACGTCGTCCCCCTCCATGACCAGTTGAAAGCAATCCAGACTTACCGAAAATTCAGCCGGCTGGCCGTGATCTACAACCCCACCGAGGCAAACTCCCTGATCAACGTCGGCGAATTGCGCGAAGAGGCCCGGCAGAAGGGATTCAATCTGATCGAGGAACCGGTTCCCCTTACCGACGGGAAACCGAATCCGGCGGAACTACCCAGTCTCCTGACACGCCTTGCCGCCAAGGATCCACAATTCCTCTACCTCGGGCCGGACAGCTTCATCGGCGCCAACAGCGAAACAATCACCGCCATGGCAGTGGAACTTAATCTGCCCGCCTTTTCGGCAACCGAGCCGCCTCTGCGCAAAGCTGCTGCCTTGTTTGGTCTGGTTTCGCGTTACGACAACCTGGGCAGGCTGACCGCATACAAGGCGGCACAGATACTGCGCGACAACAAGCGGCCCGGCGACATCCCGGTAGAGACACTCAAGCGATTCTCACTGGTTATCCGTATGGATATTGCGCGTCAGCTGAATTTTTACCCGCCCATCTCCATGCTCGACTATGCCGAGCTCGTCGGATGAACGATCCCGCATTGATCCGTCAGGCCGCCGCAACCGCGCTACCGATTCGCAGCGCATTCGGGTCGGCTGGCTTCGACGCCGATCTCGTCCCGCATATCTTCGCAGCGAACGATGCTTCCGCTATTCAGGACCTGCACGAACACCTCTTCGCCGAGGCCCCTCAGGGTAGCTTTCGCCACGACTCCCCCGATTTTTTTCAGCGCATACTTGCCGGCGACGGCGCGATCCTCGGTCTATGCACCAAGGAAGGCGCGCTGGCGGCCTACAGCGTACTGAGCCTGCCCAAGCCCGACGAATTCCACTACGGCCGCCTGATCGAGCTGCCCGAAGCTTGTTGGCCCCAGATCGCGCAACTCGAAGGGGTCGGAGTTGATCCGCAGCGACATGGCCAGGGCATCCAGAAATGGCTTGGGCTGTGGCGGATGAATACCGCCGCGGAGCTCGGTTACCGTCATCTCTGCGCCACCGCCGCGCCGATGAATTTCTACAGCTGGCGGAATTTGCTCTCGCTTGGTTTGGTGATTCGCGGATTGCACTCCCTCTATGGCGGATTCCTGCGCTACGTTCTGCATCACGACATCCACGCTAGCTTCGCTACCACGCTGGATCGCGAAGTGGCTGTAGCGGATCACCCAACTCAGACAGAACTTTTTGCCGCAGGAGGGAAGGCTTGGGGCTGGAGGGGCTCGCCGCGTCCGGAAACATTGTTGGTCGCCATGCCCGGAGATAACTGACCATGCTCCTGCGCACCCGCATCACGTTCATGGTGTTTCTGGTCTCGCTGACTCTGATCGTTACGCTCGCCATTGAAGGCAACTGGAAAACCGCGCTGGTACGCGGAGAACTCAATACCGTACGTATCCAGGGACAGCAAAATGCCTGGGCCGCATTAACACACAACAAGCTACAGCCCGCCGAAGCGCTCGTGCTCACCGCGGCACGCGATGGCTCGTTAACCGCTGCGCTTGCCGCAGAGGATCGCGCCCAATTGGCCAGCGTCCTGCAATCCTTGCGCATGGTCAGCAACGGACTGCGCCCGGATACGGCACTGGAAGTTGCAACGGCGCAAGGATTACCGATGGCGGGTAACGAAACGGGGGATGCCATCCTCAGCAAAGCCGTGGTGGCCGCCGCCGAGCGCAAGGCAACTATCGTTGCCGGTCTTTTCTACAGCAAATCTGGGGCTCCCGTCCTGGGCGTGGTTGCTCCGCTTTATTCCCGGTCGGGATTCGTCGGCGCCATCGCCGCCATCGTCGACCCCCAACCCGCCGTCAAGGAACTGGCTACCGCCCTGGGCGCCGCAGCCATCCTTAACGATCCTGCCGGAAGGTTCTCCATTGCGTCTTCTGCAGATATGCCTCTGGCTCTGGCCACCTCCCCAGCCCGCATCGACAATGGCGTCTTCGATCTGACCGAGGAGAAGCGGCGCTACCGCGTGACGCGCACGCTGATTGCTCCGATCGTCGAGGGTTCCCCCGCCTTGTTGCACAGTGTCCAGGATGTCACCGACTCGGCACGTCGCGATTTCTGGCTTGCCGGCATCTCGCTGCTCGGCGTACTTTCCGGCGTCGCCCTGGCGCTGGCGTTTCTCGATTGGTATCTGCGACGCTCGTTCCGACCGCTCCACCAGACCATCCACATGCTCGATGCACTGGCGCGCGGCGAGCGCCCGATCCACTCGATCGCGACAGGCGGGAACGACGAAATCGGCCGACTGGCGGAAACTGCAACCGACTTTCGCAAGGGACTCGAAGCGCGCGACCAATTGCTGAAACTGCGCCAGGACATCGATGTCGCCCACAATATCCAGCAGTCGATCCTGCCCCATACCCCCCCGAATCGAGACGCTTTCGCCGTCAGCACGTTCATGCGCCCGGCGCGCGACGTCGGCGGCGATTTCTACGATTATTTCGATCTGCCCGACGGACGTTTTGGCTTCGTCATCGCCGACGTTTCCGGCAAAGGCATGGGCGCCGCACTGTTCATGGCCGTCGCCTGCACCGTGATCCGTTCCACCGCGCGCCTGGTCCCCGACCCTGGCGAATGCCTGACGCGCGTCAACGACCTGCTCGCCGCCAACAATACGCAGTCCATGTTCGTGACCGTCTTCTATGGGGTGTTCTCACCGGATAGCGGGCATGTCGTCTACGCCAACGGCGGCCACAACCCCCCCTATCTGCTCGGTGCGGATGGACGGATTCTGTCTTTGCCACGTACCAAGGGAAAACTGCTGGCGATGTTTCCTAACCGGGTTTATTCCACTGCGGAAATCACGCTAGCCCCGGGCGACTGTCTCTACCTCTACACCGACGGCGTAACGGAAGCGGAAGATAGCGCGAGCGAACAGTTCGGCGTGGCACGCCTCGAACAAGCCCTGCAAGCTTCAACCGGCCGGGCGGAGAAGGTCATCGAAGAAGTGCTGGAGCAGGTTACCCGTTTCGTCGATGACGCCGCCCAGGCCGACGACATCACCTGCCTGTCGCTGCTGCGCCAGGGCAATCGCCCCTCCTCGCTATCCGAAGTCACTGCGGACAGCTAGCGGCAACCACGGCCATGGGCATACTTGCCAATCGCTTGATCTCCGGCCTCCCCGACTTCCGCAATCTGGGCATCTGGCTGCGCGTGCTGATCGGCGCGAACCTGCTGCTGCTGGGCGTAGCGCTGATCGGCAATCGTGCATTGGCGCAACTGCCGGGCGAAATTGCCGCGCTGGCGGCGCGGGTCGAACCGGCCCTGCTGCTGGCGCTCGCCCTGCTCTACGCCCTCGGGCCATGGTTGCGGCGCTTGCCTGCCGCACTGGCCTTCGGCCTTGTTGTGCTGCTGGCCATGCTGGCCATGCTGATGATGGAGTTCGTGTTGGCGCAAACCTTTGGCGTTCCGCTAGGCTGGCGCGCGCCCTTGTCCGGGGGGCTGGGAGCGGCCCTCCTGCTCGGCTGGCTCAATCAACGCACCCAGGCGCTGGAACCCGCGCTTGCCGAAGCGCGTCTGGCCGCGCTGACGGCACGCATTCGCCCGCATTTTTTCTTCAACAGTTTGAATGCCGTGCTGGGCGTGATCCGCGACGACCCCCGCCGTGCCGAACAGGCGCTGGAGGAACTGGGCGAACTGTTCCGCGCCCTGATGCGCGATACGCGCGAACTGGTGCCGCTCTCCGAGGAAATCGCGCTGGCGCGCAAGTATCTCGACATAGAAAAGCTGCGCCTCGGCGAACGCTTGCAAATTCACTGGGAAGTCGACGACTGCCCCGCCGAGTCGCTGGCCTTGCCCCTGCTACTCCAGCCCTTGCTGGAAAATGCCGTGTATCACGGCATCGAACCCGCCATGGAAGCGGGCGAAATCCGCGTGCGCATTTCCACTTCGCGTGACGGCGTGCGCATTACTATCGACAACCCTCTGCTCTACGACAGAACGGAAATCCGTACCGGTAACCACATGGCCCTCGACAACCTGCGCGAACGCCTGATGCTTTTCTACGATCTCGAAGCGCAGCTGACTTGCGGAGAACGGGACGGTCGCTATTGGGTTCAGGTCGATCTCCCGCTGCGGAGAATGGCATGAACGTCACGTCGCGACTACCCGGCCTGTTGATCGTCGACGACGAAGCCCCGGCGCGCGCCCGTCTGCGTCACCTGCTGGCCGACATTGCCGAGAGCTTCCCTCACCGGATGGTCGGCGAAGCCGCGGACGGCGTCGCCGCGCTCGAAGCCTTGGCCGCTCATCCGGCCGATATCGTCCTGATCGACATCCGCATGCCGCGCATGGACGGCATCGAACTGGCGCAGCAACTGGCCGGATTGCCGCAACCGCCCGCGATCGTATTCGTCACCGCCTACGACGAATTCGCGCTTAAAGCCTTCGAACTGGCGGCCGCCGACTATCTGCTCAAACCGGCCAACGCCGCGCGCCTGCTCGATGCGCTCAAGAAAGCACAACGCCTGCTGCCCGATGCCCGCGTGCTGCAAGCGCTCGCTCCGGCAGCGCGCACCCGCTTGCGCGTGGTGGAACGCGGCCGAGTGATCCTCATACCCGTCGATAGCATTCTCTACCTGCGTGCCGAGCAGAAATACGTCACCGCCCGCACAGCGGAGCGGGACTTTTTGCTGGAAGAGTCGCTCGCCCATCTGGAAAGCGAGTTTGCCGAGCGCTTCGTGCGCATCCACCGCAATTGCCTGGTAGCGCACGCTGCCGTGACCGGAGTGTTGCGCGAAGCCGAGGCGGCCAGCGATGGCGGCGAACCGCACTGGGCGCTGTGCCTGAAACATCTGCCCGAACATCTGACCGTCAGTCGCCGCCAGTGGCCGCAGGTCAAGGCGCGGCTCGGCCTGTAGCGGAACGCAAAACTCGGCGCTGGCGGGACGGCACAAAGTGCCTGAAGGGGGAAAAACTGCCCCC
>CAZAWN010000004.1:0-16313 GCA_964488825.1 uncultured Methyloversatilis sp.
GCTGGTCTTCGGCCGTCGCGCCGCGCTCTCGGCCATTGAGTTCATCCAGGACAAGCCGGCACCCGATTCTGCTGCACTCGGCGCCCGCGCCGAAACCTCGCAACAGCGCATCCGTACGCTGTTCTCGCGCACTGGCGGTACGGAATCCGTTGCCGGTCTGCGCAAGGAACTGATGGACACGATGGAAAGAAACGCCGGTATCTACCGTACCGAAGCCGGCCTGCAGGAGGCTGTCGCCAAGCTGCGCGATCTGCGCGAACGTTACGAGAGTGTCGAACTCACTGACAAGACCAACGTGTACAACACTGATCTGTTCCAGACGCTGGAACTTGGCTCGATGCTCGATTGCGCCGAAGCGCTGGCGGTTGGCGCGCTGGCGCGCAAGGAATCGCGCGGTGCACATCAGCGCCTCGACTTTCCCGAGCGCGACGACAAGACCTTTCTGCGCCACACCATGGCCTACTTTCAGGGCAAGGAGGCCCCGCGCATCGAATATCTCGATGTCGTGATCACGAAATCGCAACCCGGCATTCGCGATTACTCGGGAGATCACAAATGAAGGAACGCGTTATCCAACTGGAGGTCTTCCGTTACAACCCGGACGTCAGCAAGGACCCGTATTACCAGAACTACGAGGTCAGCTGCCCGGAAGAGTGGGTTGTTCTCGACGCCCTCACCAAGGTGAAGGAAACCCTCGACCCGACACTCAGTTTCCGCTGGTCCTGCCACATGGCCGTTTGCGGAAGTTGCGGGATGATGATCAACGGCGAGCCGAAACTGGCCTGCCACACGTTCCTGCGTAATTATCCTGGCACGATCCGCATCGAGCCGCTGGTACATTTCCCCGTCGAGCGCGACCTTGTCACCTCGCCCGACGATTTCATGGAGAAGCTCAAGCGCGTCAAGCCCTACATCATCCGCAAGCAGAAGCAGCCGATCAGCGAAGGGGAATACAAGCAGACCCCCAAGGAATTGATGCGCTTCCGCCAGTACTCGATGTGCATCAACTGCACGCTGTGCTATGCCGCTTGCCCGGAATACGGTCTGACGCAAAAATTCATCGGCCCGGCGGCCATCGCCCTCGCCCATCGCTACAACCAGGATTCCCGCGACCAGGGGCGCGACGAACGTCAGGAAGTCATCGCCACCCCCGAAGGCGTCTGGGAATGCACTTTCGTCGGCGCCTGCTCCGAGGTCTGCCCGGTGCATGTCGATCCGGCCAGCGCCCTGCAGCAAGTCAAGATCGCCAGTTCGATAGACTGGTTCAAGGAAAAGCTCCTGCCCGGAGGAAAATCATGAGCCGCAATCCTCTCGTACGTGAAGTACCTCCCACCTCCTGGTATTTCCGTCACCCGCGCTATCTGCGCTACATGTCGCGTGAAATCACCAGCATCTTCATCGGCGCTTACTGCATCCTGCTGGTCGTTGGCCTGTACCGCCTGGCACAAGGACAAGTTGCCTACGAAGGTTTCCTGCAGGCCATGCAAAGTCCGCTGTCCATCGTCTTCCACTTCCTCGCACTGATCGCCGCCATCTATCACGCCGCCACCTGGTTCAACGCCACGCAAGTCGCGATGAAAATCCAGATCGGCGAGGAATTCCTGCCAGGTGCATGGATCACTGGCGCCCACTACGCCGGCTGGGCGGTAATCTCGGTCGCCATTCTGGTTATCGCAGGAGCATTTTGATCATGGCCAAATCCAACAAACCTATCGTCTGGTTCCCCTTCGCAGCCGGCGGCACGGTTATCGCCTTCTTTATTCCCGTCATCGTCCTGCTGACCCTGCTTGTGGCTCTTGGGAAAATACCAACCGGGCTTTCTTACGCCAACATGCAGGCCTTCCTGCACGACTGTGTGCTGGCCAAGCTGGCTGTCTTCGGCGTAGTCGGATTTTCGCTGTGGAGCTCCGCACATCGCTTGCGCTGCACCTGTTTCGACTTCGGCCTGCGCTCGGACACCCTCGTGGCGACAGTCGTCTACACTGTAGCCCTCATCGGCATGATCTTCACTGCCGCTGCTTTGCTACGGATATGAACTCACCTCAAAACGCGACGCGGTAGCGACTGTTCATTGACCGAAAGCTAGTTATACCAGTATGATGCCGAACTTTTCGGGGTGTAGCGCAGCCCGGTAGCGCGCTTGCTTTGGGAGCAAGATGTCGGGGGTTCGAATCCCTCCACCCCGACCAAAGCCATCAGCCTGAGTTGATCAGGCGACCGTCCGTAGCTCAACCGGATAGAGCACCGGCCTTCTAAGCCGGGGGTTGTGAGTTCGAGTCTCGCCGGGCGGACCATAGGTTGTTTTTCCGGAACTGGAGGGCGGTATTGACGGGACGATTGGTTAGAATCGCCTGATCGTCGCCACTTCATGTACCGTGTATGAGCATCACGATCAAAACAGCCGAGGATATCGAAAAAATGCGTGTCGCTGGCCGCCTGGCCGGAGAGGTGCTTGATTACATCGAATCCTTCGTCAAACCCGGGATTACCACTGAAGAACTCGATCGACTCTGTCACGATTACATGGTCAAGGTACAGGGCTGCATCCCGGCGCCGCTGAATTATGCCCCGCCAGGTTATGCCCCTTACCCGAAGTCGATTTGCTCGTCGGTCAATCATCAGGTTTGTCATGCCGTTCCGAATGATCGACCTCTGAAGAAGGGTGACATTGTCAATCTCGATATCACCACCATCAAGGATGGCTGGCATGGAGACACCAGCCGCATGTTCATCGCCGGCGGGCAGGCTGCTGGCTCCATCCTTGCCAACCGCCTCATCCGTATCACCCACGAATGCCTTTGGCTGGGTATTGGCGCCGTCAAGCCGGGCGCTTATTTGGGGGATATTGGCGCAGCGATCCAGCGCCATGCCGAAACGAACGGGTTTTCCGTAGTGCGAGAATTCTGCGGTCACGGCATCGGTAAGAAGTTCCACGAGGAACCCCAAGTTTTGCATTACGGTAAACGCGGCGATGGCGTCAGGCTTGAAGCGGGTATGATTTTCACCATCGAGCCGATGATCAATGCCGGCAAGGCAGCCGTTTCCGAACTCTCCGACGGCTGGACCATCGTCACCAAGGATCGCAGCCTCTCCGCGCAATGGGAGCATACGGTCTGCGTCACCCCGACTGGAGTTGAGGTTCTGACACTCTCATCCGGGGCGCCGCCTAACCCGTTCCCATCCAAGTAAGCCTGCTGCCGCTGTGGATGCTTCCCGCCCATCCTCCGGCCTGGAGACGGTTCAAAGCTGCCGTGCAAGCCTGGCAAGCGGGCGACTGATACTCAAGGAGAAGTACCTTGCCGGCGGCAGTCAGGCGGCTTTGTTGCGCGGCTCCGCCAACCTTGTCGATCAGGTGTTATGCCAACTATGGCATGACTTGGCGGTCGACAGGCATCTCGCCCTCGCAGCCGTGGGTGGCTATGGCCGCGGCGAACTCTATCCGGCTTCAGACGTCGATTTGCTGATCCTGCTACCCGATCAGGAACGCGACATCTACGCCCCGGCGCTGGAAGAACTGGTCGGCATGCTGTGGGACATCGGTCTCGATATTGGCCACAGCGTCCGCACCGTGGACGAATGTCTCGCCACTGCTGCGCAGGACATCACGGTACAGACTGCTCTGCTCGAGGCGCGCTACTTGTGCGGCAACCGCACCCTGTTTTCCCGTTTCCAAACCGACTTTCGCCAGACGCTCGATCCGGCGGCTTTTCTCAAAGCAAAACAACTCGAACAAGAGGAGCGTTACGCAAAATATAACGATACCCCCTACAACCTCGAACCGAACTGCAAGGAAAACCCCGGAGGACTGCGCGATCTGCAAATCCTCCTTTGGATCGGTCAGGCCGCCACCCAGGCAAGTAGCTGGCGCGAACTCGCCGATATCGGTTTTATTTCCAAAGCGGAAGCCCAGCAACTGACGCGCAGCGAGAACTTCGTGCGCCGGGTGCGTATTGCCCTGCATTATCTAACGAAGCGTCGCGAGGACCGCCTGCTGTTCGATCACCAGGAAGCGCTGGCCGGCAGCCTTGGCATTGCAGCGACCAGTCACCGGCGCGCCTCCGAAGTATTGATGCAGCGTTACTACCGCAACGCCAAGCACATAACCCAACTCAACACCCTGATTTTGATCGAGTTTGCGGAACGCATGAAGCGCCACCCCGTGGTCGCCCCGATCATTCTCGACGAGGACTTCCAGCAGGAGCACGAGTTTCTCGACATCCGCACCGACGACCTCTACGAGCGCAAGCCATCCGCCATTCTTCAGAGCTTTCTGCTGCTCTCGCAGCGCTCCGAACTCAAGGGTCTGACACCGCGCAGCTTGCGCGCCCTCTGGCACGCACGCGACCGTATCGACGCGCAGTTTCGTCGCGATCCGGCCAACCGCGCAAACTTCCTCGCCTTGTTCAAGGAAAGACGCGGCCTGACGCATCAACTTCGGCGCATGAACCAGTTCGATATCTTGGGCGCCTATCTGCCGGCCTTCGGGCGGATTGTCGGACGCATGCAGCACGATCTGTTTCACGTCTATACCGTCGACCAGCACATCCTGCAGGTGGTACGCAATCTGAGGCGCCTTGCGTTGTCCGAATTCGCCCACGAGCACCCCAATGGCTCGCGTCTGATGGCAGCTTTCTCCGGGCGGTGGCGACTCTTTGTCGCCGCACTGTTCCACGACATCGCCAAGGGACGCGGCGGCGATCACTCGCAGCTCGGCATGCGTGATGCGCTCCGTTTTTGCGTCGATCATGGCATCAACGATGCTGACACCGCCTTGATCGTATTCCTGGTGGAACATCACCTCACCATGTCGACCTACGCCCAGAAGCGCGATCTGACCGACCCCGAGGTGATTCGTCGTTTTGCGGACATCGTGCGTAGCGAAGAACGCTTGACCGGGCTGTATCTGCTGACAATGTGCGACATCCGCGGCACCAGTCCGAAAGTCTGGAACCCATGGAAAGCCAAGCTGCTCGATGACCTTTACCGTGCAACGCGACGCTTGCTTTCGGGCGTCAGCGCGAGCCCGCTCGGTGGCATCGAACAATGTCAGGAAGAGGCGCGCGGCAAACTGCGCCTGCGCGGACTGCGCCCGGAAATCGAAACCAAGTTGTGGAACCAGTTCGATACTGCTTACTTCATGCGCCACGACAGTGAAGAGATCGCCTGGCATACCCAGACGCTTTACCATCGCCCGGACGCGCCAGAACCCGTCGTGCGCGCCCGGCTGAACCCGATCGGCGCAGGCTTGCAGGTAATGATCTACGTGCGCGACCAACCCGCCCTGTTTGCGCGCATCTGCGGCTTCTTCGCCCGCCTGGGCTACACCATCGTCGATGCCCGCATCCACACCTGCCGCAACGGTTATGCGCTCGACAGCTTTGTCCTGCTCGACCCGGAAAACCAGCTTCCCTACCGCGACATGATCGGTCTTGTCGAACACGAACTCGCCGACAATCTGAAGCGTCTGCCGCCGCTGGCAGCGCCGACGAGAGGACGGTTATCGCGCCAGGTAAAGCACATCCCACTGACCCCGGAGGTCTCGATTCGCGTCGATGAAGGCGGCAAGCATTACATCCTTTCGCTCACGGCAGCCGACCGCGCAGGTTTGCTGTATGCCATCGCGCTGGTGCTGGCCAAACACGGTATCTCGGTCGCCAGCGCAAAAATCATGACGCTTGGAGAGCGGGTCGAGGATACCTTCCTGATTGCCGGCGCCGAGCTCGCCAAAACGGCCACCCTGGTGCAACTCGAGCAAGAACTGCTGGAAACCCTGACAATCTGAACGCGAACCTCGGCCAGCGCGCAGATTTCGGAAAACTACTCGATACAGGTATAATCCGAAGGTTTATGAGCACCGACAAAAAAGAACCCGCGACGCGCTACTGCTATCACTGCCGCACACATCATCCCGTGGAGGAGATGAAGCTGCTGGTGACCAAGACAGGATCGCGCTGGCGCTGCATCAAGAGCATCGAGGCGGTAAAGCGTTCCAAGGAGGATCGCGATGCCTACGGTCGTCAGGTTTCTGCCGCCAATCAGGCCGAAGCCTCCGGTCGCGCCCGCATGCTCAACAAGATACAGCAAGGCCGCTAATACTGCTATCGCTTACCGCTAACGCAGACGTTCGCGCAGGCCGGACATGCGTCCGGCGCGCTGGCTTATCGCTGCGTCCAGCGTGTTCGCGCTCGCCCGCAGTATGACCCGCCGCTTTGCCCGGGTGATGCCGGTATAGACCAGTTCGCGCGTAGCTACGGGAGAAACGCTATCCGGCAGTGACAGGAATACCTGGTCGAACTCGGAACCCTGCGATTTATGCACCGTCATAGCCCAGGCCGGTTCCCACTCCGGCAACCGGTGCAAGGCAACCCAACGCGGAACCTCCCCGGGGAAACAGGCTTTCAAATGATTGTCCGCCGGATCATTTAAAACAAGTGCAATGTCCCCGTTGAACACCTGTAGATGCGCATCGTTCCGCAACACCATCAGCGGGGTGCCTTCGACGGGCCGCAGAATGTCGCCGCTCAGGGCCCGGTTGAGCGCGGCGGCATCCTGTCGATGCGCACACAGCACACGGAAGCGGTCGAACTGGGCAAACAGCGCCTGCGTCGGCTGACGCTCCGCCACGGCCTGCCGGTAGTCGCGATAACCAGCACGTGCCGCGTCGATCAGACTATGCCGATCTCCTTGCACCTGCCAAACCAGATCATCCGCTTGCGTCTGCAATAGCGCGAGCGCACCTACCGCATCGCCAGAGCGCAGACGTTCGGCAAGTTGCCCGATGCCGCTCCCGCCGCCAAAGCGGAAGCTCGTCGTCAGCGCTGCGACGCACGGGGCCAGACGGGGGCTGCTGCACAGATCGGCGAACACTGCACCGGCCTCGACGGCGGAGAGTTGATTCTGGTCGCCGAGCAGAATCAGACGCGCAGTAACCGGCAGGGCATCGAGCAGATGCGCCATCAGCGAGAGGTCGATCATCGAGGCTTCGTCGATCACCAGCACATCGACAGCCAGCGGCCGCTCGCGATGATGCTGGAAGCTGCCGTCGCCGCGCACACCGAGCAACCGATGCACCGTGCAAGCCCCGGCCGCGACGGCAACGCCGGCCGCGAGCAGCGCCTCGCCCATGCGCGCGGCCGCCTTGCCGGTGGGAGCGGCAAGGCGGATGCGCAGGCCAGGATGGCGGGTATGAAGCAAACCGATGATGCGCGCCAGCGTGTGTGTCTTGCCCGTGCCCGGCCCGCCGGAAATCAGAGCCAACCGGTGGGTCAGGGCGATACGCGCCGCTGCGCGCTGGCCGGCATCGGGAAAACCCTCGGCGAGTCGAGCCTCATCATCGCTGCTCGGGGTCGCGGGCGCAATGCTGCGCGCCAGTAAATCGGCAGCGACACGACGCTCGTAGTCAAAGTAGCGCCGCAGATAGAGCCGCCGGCCATCCCAGACCAGGGGAGTCCAGTCGTCCGCATCGCCCACGCAGTCCAATGCGGGCAAACCTGCGCGCAGTTCCACACACGCGGCCGTACCCAGCGCAGCGGCCCATGGCCCCCAGCCAGCCTCAAGGTCAAGATCGGCGCAGACATGGCCAGCCTGCGTCGCCAACGCGGCCAACGCCGCCGCCTGTTCGGCCAGTGGGTCGCCTTTGCCGAGAAAGCGTGCAAAATGGCTAACCACGGGTGGCAGGTTCATCATAGAAATTCCGCAATGTCGTCAAGCGCCGGTCGTGAAAAATAGATACCGCTCGCGCTGCCTGGCCGCATGCCGCGCAGGAACAGGTAGAACACGCCACCAAAACTCGTCTCCCAGTCGTGTTGCGGTTCGCGCAAGGACAATGCCCGCTGCAAGGCGGCGGCGTAGATGTGTGCCTGCAAGTCGTAGCGGTGCGCCTGCATTGCCGCTTCGAGCGCCGACGGCCCGTAATCCTCCAGCCAGTTCGACTTCCAGTCAACGATGTACCAACGCTCGTCATGACGGAACACCAGGTCGATGAAACCCTTCATGTAGCCTGCCCGTTCCGCCTGGCCGCCCATCGGGAAGGTGAACTCCAACTCGACCAGACGTGCTTCGTGTGGCAAATCGGCCAGCTTCAAACCGGCGGCATTCAATGGCGTAAGGAGTACATCGCGCGCCAGCCGTTCGAGCGACGCCCGCCACTCCGGGGCGTAGCCAAACTCTTCCAGCACCGCCGCGGCAACGGGAGCGACCGAAGCATGCTTCTGGAAGTCGATGCGCTCAAACAGGGCATGCAGACAACTGCCGGCCCGCGTGCCGCGCGGGAACTCCTCGATCAAATTGAAACTCGGCGCTGGCGCGACGGCACTCGACACGCTCACAGCGTCGCGGTCAGCCGTTTCGGCCTCTTCCGCGAGTCGGGCGGCCAGCGAAGAGAAGCTCTGCACCCGCCACGGGGGCGGAACCCGTCCGGCGAACTTGCGAGCTTGCCGGGCTTGCGTCGCCTCTCTGACGATGACCACTGCAAGCTCATCGGCAGGCAGCGGCATGACGCGCAAGGCCCCATTCAGGCGCGCTTCGAGGGTCCGCAAGGCATCCGTTTCGTCGTGTGCGGCCAGCCAGTCGGCTAACCAGGCGCGCGGGTCTCCGGCCACCTCGGCGTGCGGCCCGAACAACAGCCAGGCCAGCGGCGAACGTGCACAGTTGTTGACCTTGCCCCAGATCACAACGCAGCGATGCTCGGCGCGCGTCAGCGCCACGTAGGCAAGACGCAACTCCTCGGCCGCGCTTTCACGCTCGGCGCGCACACGTAGAGCAGCGAGATCGTCCGAGCCAAAATCGAGCCAGGCCGAGCCATCGCGATGCGCCAGCACCGGCCAGCCTTGTTTGTCCTCCTCAGGGCCGAGCCACAGGAAGGGGCAATAGACCACCGGATACTGCAGGCCCTTCGCGGCATGCAAGGTGACGATGCGGACCAGCCGCGCATCGCTTTCCAGCCGCAACTGACTTTCCTCGCCTTCCGGCGCCTCGCGCTGCCGCACGAGATAGCGTGCCAGCCCGGCAGCGTCGAGCGAGCTCTCCTGTTCGGCGGCCTGCAGCAATTCGGCCAGATGGCGGTAATTGGTCAGGCGGCGTTCACCCTCCGGTCGGGCCAGCACGCGTGAGACAACCTCCTCCCGGCGCAGCAGGCGGCGCCACATCGCCATGAAACCGCGCTCACGCATCCACAACGAGTCGTCGCGAAAGCGCTCCAGTCGTTCGCTCCAGGCGCCGTCGGAATCGCTCGCCTCGCGCCAAGCAGCCAACTGCACCGCATCCACGCCGAGCAGGAGGGTCGCCAATGCCGCACGGACCAGCCCCTCGCGCGCCGGAGCCGCCACTGCGAGCAACAGGCGCTCGACATCGATGGCCTCCTCGCTATGCCAGACACTTCCCCCCCCGCCGCTGACGCTGGCGATTCCAAAGCGCGCCAGCGCTTCCCTGACGGCATCGCCTTCGCGATGTGTGCGGACCAACACCGCGATATCGCCGCCGCCGACCGACCGCCCGTCGAGCGTGGCCTGTCCTTGCGCGCCGAGTCGCAGCAGCCGGGCGATATCAGCGGCGACCGCCGCCGCGGCCATCCCCCGCGCCGCCTCCTTGGTGAAACTTTTCGCCTCCTGTGGCGGCTGCATCATCCATAGCGTCAGCGGCGCAGCCTCGTCGGCAATGTCCAATTCCGTCCGTGTCATGTCCGCGGCCCGCGCTGCTTCATAGGGCATGCCGTCAAGCAGGAAAGGCAACGGCCTTTCAAACAAGGCATTCACCGCGGCCAGCAGCGACGGAGCGGAACGCCGATTGTCGAGCAGCGCATAACCGGCGTCGGCGCACGCCCGCGCTTCGAGATAGGCGAACACGTCCGCCCCGCGAAAACCGTAGATCGCCTGCTTCGGATCACCAACAAAGATCAGCGGCCGCTCGGTCGTGCCGAAGACGCGCGTGAAGATGCGCAACTGCAATGGATCGGTATCCTGAAACTCATCAACCAGCGCGATGTGGTAACGCGCCCGCAGGCATTCGACCAGCCGCGGCCCGGCCGGGCTCGCCAGCGCCTGGTCGAGATCGACCAGCAGGTCGTCGTAGGTTTGCTGGCCGTTGCGGCGTTTCTTCTCGGTCAGTTCGCTGCGCGCCGCGAGCAGGAAATCGTGCAGCAGCCGGCGGGTTTCATCTTCGAACACCGCCTGCAATCGCTCCGCAGCCGCCAGGAGCTCGTCCATCGCCACAAAGAATGCGTGCTCCGGGGGCGCGGCCCCCTTCTTCGTCCCGGCGGCGATTTTCTCGCTACCGAAATACGCCGCACCTTCCGGCAGCGGCAGCAGGGCGTCAGGCGGCATCAGAAACGTGGTGAGTGCCGTCGCGCGAGTCTGGATCTGGCGCGGGCTGTAGATGTTCTGCTTCATAGGCGGGCCATCGAGCAGAGCGAGCAGCTTTGGGAAATCATCCTGCCAGAGGCTGCGCACTTTGGCGTGGGCGGCGACAAAGCGACGCTCGGCGGCCTGCCGATCTACTGCTGCCGGGGCCGCCAGTCGGGCATCGACGCGGCCAAGATGGGCTTTGACTTTGGCGACCAAGCCCTCGGGGCCTTGCAGCTGATCGATCAGCCACTGCGCCCAGGGCGCCGAAGCCTCCGCCATGGCCTTGCGCCAGGCATCGCGCGCCACGGCTGCCAGCAACTCGGCCTGGTCGGCGATCAATTCACGCTCGAAAGCGTGGGCAGCGGCGAAGGCCGTCTCGGCCAGCGCGCGTTGGCAGAAACCGTGGATGGTGA
This sequence comes from uncultured Methyloversatilis sp., assembly GCA_964488825.1. Classification (GTDB taxonomy): domain Bacteria; phylum Pseudomonadota; class Gammaproteobacteria; order Burkholderiales; family Rhodocyclaceae; genus Sulfuricystis. The sequence continues at coordinate 10,754 of CAZAWN010000004.1, forward strand.
AGATCGCTGCCGCATCAAAGCTCTCCAGCGCCAGCCGCAACCGCGCCTCGGATTCGCGCGCATCGCAGCGTTCGAGCAACCCCTGCAAGTAAGGCTCTTCGGCCGCGCCCGCAGCGAAAGCCGCCAGCGCCTCGACCAGTCTCGCGCGAATGCGGCCGCGCAGTTCGCCGCTCGCCGCGCGTGTGTAGGTGACGACGAGAATGCGGCCGATCTCGACATGCTGCTCAAGCAGCAGACGCAGCACCAGCGCAGCAAGCGTCCAGGTCTTGCCGGTGCCGGCCCCGGCCTCAAGCAGCCGCGTGCCAGTGAGCGCCACATCGAAGGGCGATGCAAGAGGAAGGAAGTGCCGTTCAGCCATCGCCGAGTTTCCCTTGGAGGGGAGCGAACACACGTCTGGAGAGCAACTGGAACTCGGCACCGAGCGGTGCATCGGCGCTGTCGCGCAGCGCCAGTCGAATGTAAGGGTCGTCGCGTTCGCCGGGTTTGCCGTTGAAACGGTCGCCCTCCCACTCTCGACGCCAGTTCCGCTGCGCTTGCCAGGCCCAGGCCGTTTCCGGATAGAAGGGCAGGACGCGCGCCGCGCCTTCCCGATAGAGCGCCAGCAGATCGGCGAGTATCTCCGCCGCCGCCGGTTCGGCAGGGAGACTCAACAGTTCGTCGCGAGCAACTAACGTGCTGACGCGCGGTACGCCTGGCGGCGCGGCAATGTTCAGCAGCAGATGATCGAGCCAGAGACGCAGGCGGTCGCGTGCGCGCAAGCGGCCGTGACGCACGCGCCAAAGGCCTTGATCGCCCAGTCCGTCCAGCCGGGCGCTCAGTTGCCATCCTGCGGCGGCGAATGCCACCGTGCAGTCGGGCAGGCGCTGGGCCTCCCGCCAGGGCTGTGACGCGGCCCACAGCGGCAGCGCCTCCGCACGGGCGGCACGGGCGGCCAGTTCCCCGGCCATGCCCTGCGGCAGCCAGCCGCGTGCGCGCAGCAGCGCATCTGCCTCTTCTGCCGTTTGTCCTGCTACCAGCCCGGCAAACTGGGCCTCGCGCAATCGATAGGCTTCCAGCCGGTCCGGAATGAAAGGCTCATGGGTGGCCAGCAGTTCTTCATTCTCTTCGAGATGGATGCCCAGACGCTCGCGCAGGAAATAGCGGACCGGATGGGCGAAGAAACGCTGCAGTTCGGCAAGCTCGATTGCCCGCTCGTCCGACGCGCGGAACACGCAACGGGCAGCACCGAAAGGCGCAGCGACAAGATTTGCAGATGCGGGACAATGCTCGGCGTCGTAACTGAACAGGCCCGCGTCAGCCCCGGAAAAATAGTCGTCGCCGAAAGGCTGGAGCGGATGCCTGAGGACGCTCTCTGCGGCAGGAGAGCCGGTCATCGCTGCCACAGTATCGAGCAGTTCTGCAAGCGGGGCGGCGGGCGGCAGGGCAAGATTGCTGCGCGGATCGCGCCCGGTGTAGGTGACGATCATGGCATCGCTGGCGCACAACAAGGCTTCGAGGAAGGCGTAGCGCTCCTCGCCGCGCCGGTTGCGGTCGCCAGGGCGCGGGTGCGCTGCCATCAGGTCGAAGCCGGACGGCGGCGCCGGAAGCGGCCAGGCACCATCGTTCATACCGACGAGGCAGACGATGCGCGCCGCAACCGGACGGCCGGGCTGCAGGGCGGCGATGGTCGCCGCGCCGGAAACGAAGGCCTGCGCCGTGGCCTGCTCGGCCAGCCGCTCATCGAGTTCGCGCAGCAAAACGAGCAACGGCAGCCGGACGGCGCACTGCGTCGCCTGAGCGAGAGCATCCATCTGCGCCAGCGCGGAGCGCAGCTGCTGCGCCTGGGCCTCCTCCGTCTCGTCGGGAAGCAGGAAACTTTCCAGCGCCACCTTCAGCAGTTCCGCCCAGTCATGTGCCGTCCTGCCAGCGCCGAGTTTGTCCGAGAAATAAAACAGCGCCTCGGCAAAGTCAATAAAACGTCCCAACACGTCAGCCCGCTCGCCCTCGATGCCGGGCATCGCCAGCATGCCCTGCCACAGGCGTTCCGGCGAGTCAGGCAAAGCCACGCCGAGCAGCAAGCGACGCAGCCCGGCGCGCCAGCTATGCGCGTCATCCGCCGGCAGACCGCGCCGAATTCGAGACGCAGCGTCGATGCCCCAACGAATGCCCGCCGCAGCAACCCAGTCGCGCAGCCGCGGCAGCTCGTTTTCGTCGATGGCGAAGGCGCGGCGCAAGGCCGGTTCTTCGAGTAAAGACATCACGCTCTCGGCGTCAAGCTCGCCCATCGCGACCATGCAGAGCTGCCGCAAGCTGCGCCAGAGCGGCAGCGTCGCCAGCGGACGGTCGGCAATGGCGCAGGGAATCCGGCGCTCGCGCGGGGCGTTGGCCAACACGGCCGCCATGAGCGGACCGTAGGTCTCGATATCCGGCGTCAGGATCAGGATATCGGCAGGCTGCAGGTCGGGTAGCGTCTCGAAACGCTCCAGCAGCCGATCCAGCAGTACCTCGGCCTCGCGCTGCGCACCGTGACAGTCGTGAATCTGCAGGCTGGCGTCAAGCCGATGGCCATGACTGGGCGCCAGTTCGAGCAGGTCGCGCTGCACCTGGCCGAGCAAGGTTTCAGGCGGCAGGGAAAAATAGCCATGCTCCGCGCTCGCCGTCTGCGCCGCCGTATCGGCCAGCCGCACCGTCGCAGGCTGGCGCGCCCGGCCCAGCGAGGCGAGCAGCCGATGGCCGGTGTCGTACAGCGCCGCGGCCTCGGGCTGATCGATTTCCAGACGCAGGCGCTGGCGCGTTTGCTCGATGTCGCCCCAGTATTCACGGCAGGGCGACAACACGAAGACATGCAGGTCGATCCATTCCGCGAGGGCGGCGAAAACCTCCCAATAGAGTGCCGGCATCGACTCGACACAATACAGGCTGAGGCGACGCGGCAGACGATCGCGCCACTCCGGCGAGGAACGCAAAGTGGCGATGAAGCGCTCGCGCGGATGCTCTTTGGCGACACGCGGGCTGGCGGCGAGCAGTGCTTGCCACACGGTCATCTGCCAGGCTTCGTCATCGCCGAGACCGAGCGGCCTCCCCGCACTCCAGGCGGCGATCCAGTCCGGTCGCTCGACCAGATAGCGGTCGAACAGCGCGGCGAGTTGCCTCGCCAGTTCGAAACAGCGTGTCCCGTCGTCACCCGCCAGGTAATGGCGCACCGCGTCGATCTGGCTTGCTTCGAGCAAGCGCAGCAGCCGCCACTGCAGGGTGGCGCGATCAAAGGGATTGACCGCCGCGACATCGGGCAGCACACGACCGAACAGTTCCCAGACGTAGGCAGCCGGGAAGGCGAACCTGATCCGGGTAGCGATACCCAAGGCGTCGGCGAGACGAAATTGTAGCCAGCGCGCCAAGCCGGTCGAGGGCATGACAACCGTTTCCACTGCGAGAAGCGGCAGGGGATCGACGCGCTGCAGCGCAGCCAGCGCAGCGACCAGCGCCTCGGGACGATTGGCAAGATGAGTATGCAGCATGCGCGAATGCTAGCCGAAGCCGGTGCCATGCTCCTACCCAACCCTGCGCAGTCAATCCAACTGTGTTCGAAAAGCGGCTTCCCCATTTGGGGCATAATTCGGCCCGGTTGGAGAGGCGCAGGCGTCTGCTCCTCCGTTCAGCTCCCCCTCATTGCAAACCATCACCTTATGGAGAACCGTGTGAAACAAATCCTGGCCGCCCTCTTTTTCTTGCTCTCGGCGACGGCTTTTGCCTCCCAACCGCAAGTCGAACTCAAGACCAACCAAGGCATCATCGTTCTGGAACTCGATGCCGCCAAGGCGCCCAAGTCAACCGAAAACTTCCTTCAGTACGTCAAGGATGGCCACTACAACGGCACGATTTTCCATCGCGTCATCGACAACTTCATGATTCAGGGCGGCGGTTTCGAGGCAGGAATGAAACAGAAACCCACCCGCGCGCCGATTCAAAACGAAGCCAGCAACGGCCTGAAGAACGTCACCGGCAGCATCGCCATGGCGCGCACCAATGCACCCCACTCCGCCTCCGCACAGTTCTTCATCAACCTCAAGGACAACTCCTTCCTTGACTACCCTGGCCAGGACGGTTGGGGCTACGCCGTCTTCGGCAAAGTGGTGCAAGGCCTCGATGTTGTGCAGAAGATGGCTAAAACCGCTACAGGAAATGCCAGCGGACATCAGAATGTTCCGCTTTCCCCCATCCTTATCGAATCTGCCACACTCATCGAGAAGAAATAAAGGTTAATTCATGATCAAGCTCACCACCAACCACGGCGTCATCACCCTCGAACTCGACAGCGTGAATGCCCCGAAAACTGCCGAGAATTTCGTCTCCTACGTCACGTCGGGCCACTACGACGGCACGATCTTCCACCGCGTCATCAACGGCTTCATGATTCAGGGCGGCGGCATGGGAGTTGGCATGAAGGAAAAGGCCACGCAGGCGCCGATCGAGAACGAAGCCGCACTGAGCATCAAGGCCGGCCTGAAGAATGATCGCGGCACCGTCGCCATGGCGCGCACCAACGACCCGCACTCCGCCACCGCCCAGTTTTTCATCAACGTGGCCGACAACGACTTCCTCAACCATCGCGCGCCCTCGGGCCAGGGCTGGGGCTATTGCGTGTTTGGCAAGGTGGTCGAAGGCATGGATGTGGTCGACAAGATCAAGAACGTCAAGACCGGCAACAAGGGCTTTCATCAAGACGTGCCGCAGGAAGATGTGATCATCGAGAAGGCGGAAGTCGTCTGACCGAGCTGTTTGTTTCCGACCTGCACCTGTCCCCGCAAGCGCCGGGGACAGTGCAGTTGTTCTTCGCTTTTCTGCAAGGCCCCGCGCGTCAGGCCAGCCGGCTGACCATCCTGGGCGATCTTTTCGATTACTGGGCAGGCGACGACGACCTTGCCGACCCGTTCAATCGCAGCATTGTGGCCGCTCTGCGGAATCTCGCCGATAGCGGGGTTGCCGTCGATTTCATGGTCGGCAATCGCGACTTTCTCGTCGGCGCGGATTTTGCCGCCGCCTCAGGTACGACAATCATCCCCGACCCGACGCTGCGCCGCGTCGCAGGCGTGACGACGCTGCTTACCCATGGCGACACCTTATGCACCGACGATCTCGCCTACCAACGCTTCCGCGCCGAGGTGCGCACGCCGGCATGGCGCAAGGCGTTTCTGGCCCGCCCGCTGTCTGAGCGCAAACACGAGATTGAAGCGCTGCGCGCGCGCAGCGAAAAGGAAAAGGGCGGTAAGCCGCTCAGCATCATGGATGCCAACCCTGCAGCGGTGCAAACCAGCTTGCTGGCTCATCAAGCCCAGGCCATGATTCACGGCCATACCCACAGACAACACGTGCACGAGCACCACGTAAACGAAAAAACCAGCCGCCGGTGGGTACTCGGCGACTGGCATGGGAACTGCGGTAGCGCCCTCCTCTGCGAGCCAGCCGCCTGGCGCTGGCTCAGCGTCGGAGAATCAGCTTAGTTCAGCGCTACCCGGCGGCGACGCAGACCAGCGAGAGCCAACAGGCCGGCGCCGACGAGCAGCAAGGAGGCAGGTGTGGG
>CAZAWN010000004.1:16413-27591 GCA_964488825.1 uncultured Methyloversatilis sp.
TGCCCCGGTCCGGTCATCGTACTATTGTTGCGCGAGGCTTGGATACCATCGGCGTAACCAACACCCGGAGTCACGGAATGTAGCGACCCCATCTGGGTGTAAGCGTTGGTCACCGTACCCGTCGTGTTGCCACTCGAATTCATTGTGTACATTGCACCGGTCAACTCAACGCCATAACCAGTGAACAAGTTGTTTAGCTGATTATTGTTCGCGCCGACTGGAGCAGCGGTACGGGTTCCAATGAAGAGATCGCCGACACCGAAAGTGGTGGATCCTCTGTCATTCCAAAGAGCACTCGTAATACCGGCAACAGTGAGAATATTGCCACTCTGACGCACATACAGAGCTTCATGATCGTAACGATCACCACTGGTAACCAATACACCGTCACCATAAACAGAGGTAAACCCCTGTGACGCGCCAGGAGCAAAAACGGCATTACCGGGATTATTCGAAACGTTGATGGCACCGGTGTTGATTCCCCAACTGGTCAAGGTGCTGATCACATCAGCTGAAGCAACGCCCGGCATAACCAAGCTTCCGACTGCAACTGCTATCAAGGCGTACTTTTTCATTTTCTTTCTCCCGAAACAAGTGATGGACTAGACGGCTATCTAAAAGCACATCGCGTGCCATATTTCTATTCTATTGTTTTTATTGATTTCTTATTTAACAAGAAACAGACACTGTAAATATTTTCGACAGCCAATATCACTATCTGCGCTTCATCGGCTTGCCCGCCGGACGCGCAGCAAAGCGCGGTTTGTCGCCTTCGCCGGGCAGGGCCGGGCGGATTTTCAGGGGGACCTGTTTAACGCGCGTGCGCTTGAGCTGCGCCAGGATGTCCGCGGGCAGTTCGGGTAACTCGACGGTGCTGTAGTCGTCGAACAGGTTGATCTGGCCAATCAGCTTGCCGTCGATGCCGCCCTCGTTGGCGATGGCGCCGACGATCTCCTTGGGCATCGCGCCCTGATTGCGGCCTACTTCGATGCGATAACGGATGAGTGCCGCACTGCCGAATTCATGCTTGGGCGGGCGCTCCTTGCGCTCGCGGCGCGCAGGCTCGGTAAAACTCGGCGCTGGCGCGACGGCATCTCTTGGGGCGCCGGGCGCCGCAGGGGCAGGACGCGGCGCCGCCGCGGCGGGTTCTTCGAGGCCATCGGGCCGCAAGGGGCGCTCGCGCTGGGCGAGGAAGGCCAGCGCAGCGGCGATCTGGCGCGTGGCGAGGCCGTCCTCGTTTTCCATGCGCCGCACTACCTCGAAGAAGAAATCGAGGTTCTCTTCCGCCAGCGTATCCATGATCTGTTGCTTGAACTGGGTGACGCGACGCTCGGCCACTTCGCCGCGCGTCGGCAGCAGGATCGGTTCGATGGGCTGGCGCGTGGCGCGTTCGATGGCCTTGAGCATGCGCATCTCGCGCGGCGAGACGAACAGGATCGCCACACCGGCGCGCCCGGCCCGCCCGGTACGGCCGATGCGATGCACGTAGGCTTCGGTATCGTAGGGAATGTCGTAGTTGATCACGTGGGAGATACGCGGCACGTCGAGCCCGCGCGCCGCGACATCGGTGGCGACGATGATGTCGAGCGACCCCGACTTGAGACGTTCGATCACCTGTTCGCGCAGACCCTGCGTCATGTCGCCGTTGAGGGCAGCCGCTTCGTAGCCGCGCGCTTCCAGACGGTCGGCCAGTTCGACGGTCGCCGTCTTGGTGCGCACGAAGATGATCGCCGCCTCGAAATCCTCCTCCACTTCAAGCATGCGCGTCAGCGCTTCGATCTTGTCGGCCCCGCGCACCTGCCAATACTTCTGCTTGATGGCCGCCACAGTAGTGGTGGCGGAACGGATTTTCACCTGTTGCGGCTCGCGCAAATAGCGCTGGGCGATGCGTCGAATCGGATCGGGCATGGTCGCCGAGAACAGGGCGGTCTGGCGCGATGCCGGCGTGTGTTCAAGTATCCATTCGACGTCCTCGATGAAACCCATGCGCAGCATTTCGTCGGCCTCGTCGAGTACAAGCGTACGCAGAGCGTCGAGATTCAGGCTCTTGCGTTCGAGGTGGTCCATGATGCGGCCCGGCGTGCCGACGATGACATGGGCGCCACGCGACAGCGCACGCAACTGGATCACCATGCTCTGGCCGCCGTAGACCGGCAGAACGTGGAAGCCTGGCATGTGGTGGGCATACTTCTGGAAGGCCTCGGCAACCTGGATCGCCAGTTCGCGCGTCGGCGTCAGCACCAGCGCTTGGGGCATCTTCTTGCTCAGGTCGAGATTGGCCAGCAGCGGCAGCGCGAAAGCGGCCGTCTTGCCGGTGCCGGTTTGCGCTTCGCCGAGCAGGTCGGTGCCGGCGAGCAGATGGGGAATGCAGGCCGCCTGGATCGGCGACGGCGTCTCATAACCTACATCGGTCAAGGCGGAAAGGATGAAGGGCGGCAAGCTCAGCGCCGCAAAGGAGTCGATAGTCTGGGTCATGGAAGTCCTGCGCAAGGGCAGGTAAGGGTAGGGCGCGATCCGTTCGCGCGGTGCGGCATTATCGCAGAACCCGATACGGAGCGGGATCGAGGGCCGTTGTGCGTCCCGCGACCAGATCGGCAAGCAGACGACCGGAGCCGACCGCCAGCGTCCAGCCCAGCGTGCCGTGGCCGGTATTGACGAAGAGCCCCTTCACGGGAGTTGCACCGATCAGCGGAACATTACTCGGCGTAGCCGGGCGCAGGCCCGTCCAGGGTTCGACCTCGGCGTCGCGAAAGTCGAGGCCGGGGAACACCTGCCGGACGCGCCGCAGCAGCGGCGCAAGGCGGTCCGCATTGAGCGTCGTGTCGTAGCCGGTGAATTCCGCCGTACCTGCGACGCGCAAGCGCTCGCCAAGGCGGGCATAGACCAGCTTGGCGCCGTCGTCGGTCAGGCTCACGCGCGGCGCCGGCGCATCGGCGCTCAACGGTATCGTGACGGAGTAGCCCTTGGCGGGGTAGACAGGAATGCGCACACCTAGCGGCCGCAGCAACAAAGGCGAATAGCTGCCCAGGGCAAGGATGCAAGCGTCGGCGGCCAGCCGATCGCCGTCCGCCAGCCGCACCGCGGCGAACCGGCCATTCGCTCTTTCGATGCCGGAAACCGTGCTGGCGTAGCGAAATGCCACGCCGCGGGCGGCACAGCGGGCGGCAAGCAGTGCGGTAAAGCGCTGCGCGTCGCCGGATTCGTCCTCGGCCGTCCAGGTGCCGCCGACAATGGGAATCGTCGAGTCCTTGAGCGCAGGCTCGATGAGCAGACACTCCGCGGCGGATTTCACCTCACGCTCGCAGCCAAACTGGCGCATGAATTCGGCTTGCGGCTGGGCATGCACGAATTCGTCTGCATCAGTGTAGTAATGCAGGATGCCGCGCTCGAGACAGTCGTATTCGAAACCGAGTTCGCGTCGCAAGGCGATCAGGCGCGCACGACTGTCGAGCGCCAGACCGAGTATTGCGCGAATGTTGGCGCGGGTGCGCTGCGGCGTGCATTCGCGCAGGAAGCGCAGAACCCAGGCCCATTGCGCGGCATCGGCGCGCAAGCGCCACAACAGGGGGGAGTCTTCCCGCCCCAGCCATTTGAGGATTTTCCAGGGAGTGGATGGGTTGGCCCACGGCTCGGCATGGCTGGTGGAAATCTGCCCGCCATTGGCGAAACTGGTCTCCAGCGCCGGGCCGGACTGGCGCTCGACCACGCTGACTTCATGGCCATCTTCGGCGAGGAACCAAGCCGAGGCAACGCCGATCAAACCGGCTCCGAGCACTACAATGCGCATCCCGACACACAGAGAGAAAAATGGAAAACGATTATAAGCGCGCCACGGACATCGACTGGCGCGCCAAACTCAGCCCCGAACAGTATTACGTCACCCGCGAAAAGGGCACCGAGCGGCCCTTCACCGGCGCCTACTGGAACACCACGACGCCCGGAACCTACGGCTGCGTCTGCTGCGGTACGCCACTTTTCGATGCGACGCAGAAGTTCGATGCCGGTTGCGGTTGGCCAAGTTTCTCGCAGCCGCTGCAGGATGCAAACATCGCCGAAGTGCGCGATACCAGTCATGGCATGATCCGCACCGAAGTGATGTGCCAGCACTGCGGCGCCCACCTCGGCCATGTCTTCCCGGACGGCCCGCCACCCACCGGCCTGCGCTACTGCATCAACTCGGCGTCCCTGCAACTCGATCCCAAGTAAACTGACTGCCCATGAAATTCCTCTTCGATCTCTTTCCGGTCATCCTGTTCTTCGCCGCTTATAAATTCTCCGACATCTATGTGGCGACCGGGGTGGCCATTGTCGCCACGCTCGCCCAGGTGGCCTGGGTGCATTTCCGCCACGGCAAAGTGGACAAGATGCTGTGGATCAGCCTCGGGCTGATCGTGGTGTTCGGCGGCATGACGCTGCTACTGCACGACCCCACTTTCATCAAGTGGAAGCCAACCATCCTGTACTGGCTGTTCGCCACCGTGCTGCTGGGTTCGGCCTGGCTGTTCCGCAAGAACCTGATCCGCGCCATGATGGAAAGTCAGGTTTCTCTGCCAGAACCGGTGTGGGGCCACCTCAACCTGGCCTGGAGCGGTTTTTTCGCTGGCATGGGCGTCTTGAATCTCTATGTCGCCAATAACTTCAGCGAGTCCGATTGGGTGAATTTCAAACTCTTCGGCGGCATGGGCCTGATGCTCGTCTTCATCGTCGCACAAGGCCTGCTGCTCGCCAAATACATTGAAGATAAAGAAGAAAAGGAAACACCGTAATGCTCTATATGATTCATGGTCTCGACATCCCCGGTACGCTGGACAAGCGCCTCGCCGCCCGCCCGGCTCATCTCGAACGCCTGCAAGACCTGCTGGCCGCCGGCCGCCTGATTCTGGCCGGCCCCTGCCCGGCCATCGACAGCCCGGACCCCGGACCCGCCGGCTTCAGCGGCAGCCTGATCGTCGCCGAGTTCCCCAGCCTGGCCGACGCACAAGCCTGGGCCGATGCCGATCCCTACATCGCTGCCGGCGTCTATGCCAGCGTGAGTGTCAGACCCTTCAAGAAGGCCTTGCCGTGAGCACGGTGGAACTGATCCGCACAGCGCTTTCCGCACTGGAACCCAGCCAGTTGGAGATTCGCGACGACAGCGCTCAGCATGCCGGCCATGCCGGCGCCAAGGAGGGTGGCCACTACGCGGTGCGTATCGTGTCGTCCCGCTTCGCCGGACTGTCGACCATGCAGCGCCATCGCCTGGTGTATGATGCCATCGGTGATCTGGGGCGACAGCGCATTCATGCACTAAGCATTACAGCCAAGGCCCCGGAAGAAATTCGACCCATTTGACCCCATAGTTTCGACCCTGACTATTCGACCCTAACTTTTACTACGGATACCCCCATGAAACGCGCCCTGATTTCCCTTTCCTTGCTCGCCCTCGCCGTTACGTCCGTGCATGCCGCGGAACCTTATGCAAAAGTCAATGGCAAGGCCATTCCCGCCAACCGTGCCGAAGTCCTGTTGTCCAGCCAAGTGGCTCAGGGCCAGGCCAAGACGCCCGAACTTGAAAAGGCCGTCAAGGAAGAACTGGTGCGCCGCGAAGTGCTGGTCCAGGCGGCAAACGCCAAAGGAATGGACAAGAAAGCCGACATTCAGGCTCAGGTTGATCTGGCGCGGCAGGGTGTGCTGATCGGTGCCTACCTGCAAGACTACGCGAACAATGTCAAGATTTCCGACGACGACGTCCGTAAGGAATACGAAGTCGTCAAGGGTGCGCTGGGCGACAAGGAGTACAAGGCGCGGCACATCCTTGTCGAGAAGGAAGAGGATGCCAAGGTCATTGTCGAGAAACTCAAGAAGGGCGAGAAATTCGAAGAACTGGCGAAGGCCTCCAAAGACCCCGGTTCCAAGGACAAGGGTGGCGAACTCGGCTGGGCCAACAAGGCGAGCTATGTGCCCCCCTTTGCCGAAGCGATGACCAAGCTCGCCAAAGGGAAATACACCGAGTCCCCTGTACAGAGCAACTTCGGCTGGCATGTTATCCAGCTTGACGATGTGCGCGACATGAAGGCGCCGAGCTTCGACGACGTCAAGCCGCAACTGGTACAGCGCATGCGCCAGCAGGCCGTCGAAAAGCACATCCTCGATCTGCGCGCCAAGGCTAAGGTCGAGTAAGCCCGCAACGCCAAACTCGGCGCTGGCGATACGGCACATCACGGGGGCACAGGCCCCCGTTTTCATTGTGGCAAGCATGCGCGTCTCTCCCTATCTCCTGCTGACTCTGGCCAACCTGTTCTGGGCGGGCAACTGGGTCGTCAGCCGCGGCATGCGCGCCGACGTACCGCCGCTGGGGCTGTCGTTCTGGCGCTGGGGAGTCGCCCTGCTCTGCCTGCTGCCGTTTGCCTGGCCCCATCTGAAGCGCGACTGGCCGGCACTGCGTGCCGCCTGGCGGCCGCTCACCCTGCTCGCCCTGCTCGGGATCGCGCTCTACAACGTCCTCACCTATGCCGGCCTGCAACAGACCGAGGCGATCAACGGCGTCCTGCTCAACTCCTTGATCCCGGTGGTGATCGTTGCGCTGGCCTGGCTGTTTCAGGGCAAGCGTCTGCGCCTGCCCGAAATGATTGGCATGAGCGCCTCGTTTGTCGGCGTGCTCGCCATCGTGACGCGCGGCGAGCCGCGCAGCTTGCTGCAGCTAAGCCTCAACTTCGGCGACTTGCTGATCCTCGTTTCGGTGTTCGTCTGGGCCGCCTACACCCTGCTGCTGCCCAAGCGACCGGCCGTTCATCCCTTCTCGCTGCTGTTTGCCTGCGCCGCCATCGGGCTGGTGTTTCTGGCGCCGCTGTACCTCGTCGAACTGTCGAGCGGACGACACATCGCTGCAACTCCGCAGGCCTGGCTGACAATTCTCTACACCGGCATTTTCCCTGCTCTGCTGGGTTTCATCTTTTGGAACAAGGGTGTCGAACAGGTCGGGGCGGCGCGCGCCGGCTATTTCATCCATCTGCTGCCAGCCTTCGGCATCCTGCTCGCCGCCCTGTTTCTCGGCGAACGCCTGTTCGCTTTTCACCTGATCGGCATCGCGTTGATCTTCGGCGGGATTTTTCTGACGACACGAAAATGATACGGCGACTGCTGGATTGGTGGCGGCAACATCGCAGCCCGCCGATTCTGATCGAAGAAACCCAGTGGCAGGACGCCGAATACGCCCTCCCCTTCCTCGATCGCCTGACACCGGACGAACGCCAGCGGCTGCGCGAACTGGCCGGTGAATTCATTGCAACGAAGCAATGGCACGGCGCGCACGGCATGCCGCTCAGCGCAGCGATGCAGTTGTCCATCGCCCTGCAGGCCTGCCTGCCGATCCTCAATCTCGGGCTGACCTGGTATCGCGGCTGGATCGGCATCGTCGTCTATCCGGGCGACTTCGTCATTCCGCGCCAGATAGCCGATGCCGATGGCGTAGTGCATGAGTACGACGACCCGGTGTTGGGCGAAGCTTGGGAAGACGGGCCGGTACTGCTTTCGTGGTTCGACAACCTGGACGAGATCGGCGACGTGAGCATCGTCATCCACGAATTCGCTCACAAACTGGACATGAGCAATGGCGCTGTCGATGGCTTGCCGGCGCTGCACACCGACATGAGCCATACCGACTGGATCGACGCCTTTTCCTCGGCCTACGCCGATTTCTGTCGACGCATCGACGCCGGCGAAGCAACCGAAATCGATCCCTATGCCGCAGAACATCCCAGCGAGTTCTTCGCGGTCGCCAGCGAAGTTTTCTTCGAAGCGCCCGAACTCCTGATTGAGGAGTATCCCGCGGTCTATCGGCAACTGGCCCTGTTTTTCCGTCAGGATCCGCTATCGGCAAACAAGCGCTCCAAGCCCACTCCCGACGGTTGATGTTGCATTGCAACAAACATCCGGCGACAATACGCCCATCGGCAACCATCCACGAGCCATCCCCATGAGCACCGACAAACTCATCGACACCATCGAGAACCGCACTTTCGACGAGATCCAGATTGGCGATAGCGCCACACTCTCGCGCACCCTGCGACCGGAAGACATCCAGATGTTCGCCATCATTTCCGGCGACATGAACCCCACCCACGTCGATCCGGAGTACGCCAGTTCTTCGCAGTTCCGCGAAGTCGTCGGCCACGGTATGTGGGGCGGCATGCTGTTCTCCAACATTCTCGGCACCCAGTTTCCCGGCCCCGGCACGATCTACGTCGGTCAAAACCTGAGTTTCGACCGCACCGTGCGGATCGGTGACACGCTGACCGTAAAGGTAACTTGTCAGCGCAAGTTCGATCACAATCACCATATCCTGTTCGACTGCCTCTGCGTCAATCAGGACGGCGAGCAAGTCATCCGCGGCACGGCGGAAGTCGTCGCGCCAATCGACAAGATCAAGCGTCCCAAGGTCACGCTGCCCGAGATCAAGCTTTCAGCCACCAAGTCGGCGCGTTACGAGCATTTGCTGGAAATCACCCAGGGACTGTCGGCGATCCCGATGGCCGTGATTCACCCCTGCGATACCGAGTCCCTGAAAGGGGCGCTGCAGGCGCGCGACCGCGGATTGGTCGATCCGACGCTGGTTGGCCCGGAAGACAAGATTCGCAAGCTGGCCGAGGAAATGGGCCTCGACCTGCACGGCTGCAAGTTCCTTGACGTGCCGCATAGCCATGCGGCCGCCGAGTCGGGCGTGGCGCTGGCGCGCGAAGGCATCGTCGAAGCCTTGATGAAGGGCAGCCTGCATACCGACGAACTGATGAGCGAGGTCATCGACAAGGCGACTGGATTGCGTACCGAACGACGCATCAGCCATGTCTTCCTGATGGACGTACCCACCTATCCGCGTCCGCTGATGATCACCGATGCCGCGGTCAACGTCGCCCCCGATCTCGCCACCAAGGTAGACATCGTGCAAAACGCCATCGACCTGGCGCGCACGCTCAAGATTACCGAGCCGAAAGTGGCGATCCTCGCCGCCGTCGAAACCGTCAATCCCAAGATGCTCGCCACGCTGGATGCCGCAGCACTGTGCAAGATGGCCGATCGCGGTCAGATCAAGGGCGGCGTGCTGGATGGCCCGCTGGCCTTCGACAACGCCATCTCGGTGGTCGCCGCGCGCACCAAAGGCATCCGCTCTGCTGTCGCCGGTCAGGCCGACATCCTGCTCGTGCCGGACATCGAATCGGGCAACATGCTTGCCAAGCAGCTCGAATACCTGGCCGACGCGCTCTCCGCCGGTATTGTTCTCGGCGCACGCGTGCCGATCGTGCTAACTTCGCGGGCGGATTCGGCGCAGACACGCACCGCCTCCACCGCCATCGCCGTCGTGATGGCCCATGCCCGCCGCCCCAATCTCACACAAAAATGAGTTCGCCATGGCAGACGCTCTCCTCATCCTGAATGCCGGTTCTTCCTCGATCAAGTTCGCGCTGTTCCCCAGGGACAAGACCATTCCCGCCCAACCCGTAATGTCGGGACAGATCGATGGCATCGGCGCAAAACCGCACCTCAAAGCAAAAAACGCCCGCGGCACAGTCCTGGACGACACCGATCTCAGCCTCCCCGGCCCGGCCGACCAGCAGCACAAGGCGGCGATGGGCTTCCTGGTGGACTGGATGCAAACCCACGAAGCCGGCTGGAAGATCGCCGGCGTCGGCCATCGTGTCGTGCATGGCGGCGAGCGCTTTTCCGCGCCGACCCTGCTCGACGACGCCACCATCGAAGCCTTGCGCCAGTTCGTCCCGCTCGCCCCCTTGCATCAGCCACACAACCTTGCAGGCATTGATGCGATGCGCGCCGCGCTACCCGAAGTAAGCCAGGTCGCCTGCTTCGATACCGCCTTTCACCGCAGCCAACCGCCAGTGGCGCAACTCTTTGCCCTGCCGCGCAAATACACTGCAGAAGGCGTGCGTCGCTACGGCTTCCACGGCTCGTCCTACGAATACATTGCCGACGTGTTGCCCCAGCACCTTGGCGCCCAAGCCGACGGCAAGATCGTCGTTGCGCATTTGGGCAACGGTGCCTCGATGTGCGCCATGGAGAAGCGCAAGAGCGTTGCCACAACGATGGGCTTCACTGCCGTCGAGGGCCTGATGATGGGCACACGCACCGGCGCGATTGATCCCGGCGTGTTGCTCTACCTGATGGACTACCACCAGATGGATGCCAAGGCGCTCACCAAGGTGCTCTACAAGGAATCCGGCCTGCTCGGCGTCTCCGGCATTTCGCAGGACATGCGCGAACTGCTCGCCGCCGACCAAGCCGAAGCGAAAGAGGCGGTCGAACTGTTCTGCTACCGTATCGTGCGCGAAATCGGCTCGCTCGCGGCCGCGCTGGGCGGTCTCGATGCGCTGGTATTCACCGGCGGCATCGGGGAACATGCCGCCCCGGTCCGCGCCCAGGTGTGCCGCACCCTCGGCTGGCTCGGCATCGAGTTCGATGCCGCTGCGAACGAAAGCAAAGCGACGCGTATTTCCGCGCCAACCAGCCGCACTGCCGTGCTGGTCATCCCGACCAACGAGGAATGGATGATCGCGCGCCATACGGCCGAGCTGATCGGGTGACGCAGGCTGTCAAGCACAGTCTGTTCGAAGACATCCAGGGCATCCTGACCGGGGCCTTGGTCGTCAGCATCGGCATCGGCTTCTTCAAGAGTGCCGGTCTGCTCACCGGCGGCGCGGTGGGCATCAGCTTCCTGATCCACTACGCCAGCGGGGCGAACTTCGGCTTGGTGCTGTTCCTCGTCAATCTGCCTTTCTACTGGCTGGCCGCAAAGCGCATGGGGCGCGAATTCACCCTCAAGACGCTGGCCACCGTCAGTCTGGTCGCACTGCTGAGCGAGTTCATGCCAAGCCTCTTCGTCATCTCCCGCATCGATCCCTTCTTCGCCGCCATCGCCGGCGGACTGCTGATCGGCGTCGGCATGGTGATCCTGTTCCGCCACCGCGCCAGCCTCGGCGGTATCAACGTACTGGTGCTCTGGCTGCAGGAACGTTTCGGCTGGCGCGCCGGCAAATTGCAAATGGGATTGGATGTAACCATCCTGCTGTGCGGCAGCTTTATCGTCCCGCCGTTACTGCTTGCTGCCTCCGTGCTCGGCGCGGTGCTGCTCAACTTCGCCTTGGCCGTCAATCACAAACCCGGTCGCTACATGGCATTCTGATGCCGTCC
>CAZAWN010000004.1:27691-32077 GCA_964488825.1 uncultured Methyloversatilis sp.
AATCGGAGTAAATTGCCGCGGTTGTTCCCACTACAACCAAAGGAGAAGACTCAATGAAAAAACTCGTTTCGCTCACTGCACTGTCTCTCGGCATCGCCTTTGCCAGCCTTCCGTTCCAGGCGCAGGCCCAGCAGAAGTTCGTCACCATCGGCACCGGCGGCGTGACTGGAGTCTATTACGCAGCCGGCGGCGCCATCTGCCGCCTGATGAACAAGGATCGCGCCAAGCATGGCGTACGCTGCTCGGTCGAGAGCACCGGCGGTTCGGTCTACAACGTCAACACCATCAAGGCCGGCGAGCTCGATTTCGGCGTTAGCCAGTCCGATGTGCAGTTCAACGCCGTCAAGGGTCTGGTGCAGTTCAAGGATGCAGGTGCAATGAGCGATTTGCGCGCGGTTTTCGCCCTCCATCCCGAGCCTGCTACGGTATTGGCGCGTAAGGAAGCCGGGGTCGCCAAGTTCGAGGACCTCAAGGGCAAGCGCATGAACGTTGGCAACCCTGGCTCCGGCCAGCGCGCCACCATGGACACGCTGTTGCCGGCATTAGGCATGAAAATAGGCGACTTCTCTTTGGTTTCCGAGCTCAAGGCAGACGAGCAGGGACCGGCCCTGTGCGACAACAAGATCGACGGCCTGATCTATGTGGTGGGCCATCCGAACGCCAGCATCCAGGACCCGACGACCACCTGCGGCGCCAAGCTGGTCAACATCGCCGGCCCCGCCGTCGACAAGCTGATCGCCGACAACCCCTACTATGCTCCGGCAACCATCCCCGGCGGCATGTATGCCAATAATCCCAACCCGACCAAAACCTTTGGCGTCGTCGCCAGCTTCGTCAGCTCCGCCAAGGTGCCGGCCGACACGGTCTACCTGATGGTCAAGTCGGTATTCGACAACTTCGATGAATTCAAGAAGCTGCATCCGGCTTTCGCCAACCTTGAGCCCAAGGACATGATCAAGAACGGTCTTTCCGCGCCGCTTCATGATGGCGCCGTCAAGTACTACAAGGAAAAGGGCTGGATGTAAGCCCTCAGATCCGCCGTCCGGGCACGCCCCGGACGGCGTGTTTTTTTGTCCGGAGGGATCATGGCCGATTCGAAGAAACCTCATCATGAGTTGAGCGACGAGGAGTTGCGTCAACTTGTCGCGGAAGTCGACACCGGCGGACGCAAACCGGTCGGCATCGCCGCCGGCGTCATAGTCTCGCTGGCGCTGGCCTGGTCGCTGTTCCAGCTCTGGTACGCCTCCCCGCTACCATTCACGTTCGGTTTCGGCGTGTTCAACGATACTCAGGCTCGCGCCATTCATCTGGCCTTCGCCGTCTTTCTCGGTTTTCTCGTCTATCCCGCTTTCAAGCGCTCGCCACGTACCCATGTACCGTGGATCGACTGGCTGCTCGCCGGCATTGCCGCGTTCTGCATGGCCTACCTGTTCCTGTTCTACCGGGAACTGTCCCAACGGCCGGGGCAACCCACCGGCCTCGACTTGGCTGTCGCCGTTATCGGCATAACCCTGCTACTGGAAGCCGCACGACGCGCGCTCGGGTTACCTCTGGTGATTCTCGCCGTCGCCTTCATCGCCTACATCTTCCTCGGCCCTTATATGCCCGATGTCGTCGCTCACAAAGGGGCATCGCTGTCGAAAGGCATGTCGCATCTATGGCTGACTACCGAAGGCGTGTTCGGTGTCGCGCTGGGCGTTTCCACGGCGTTCATTTTTCTTTTTGTCCTCTTCGGCGCTCTTCTCGAAACGGCCGGCGCCGGCAACTACTTCATCAAAAGCGCCTTATCCCTCCTCGGCCATCTGCGCGGCGGCCCGGCCAAGGCCGCAGTCGTCGCCTCGGCCGCTACCGGGGTGATTTCCGGGTCATCCATCGCCAATGTGGTGACCACCGGTACATTCACCATTCCGTTGATGAAGCGCGTCGGATATCGCCCCGACAAAGCCGCCGCGGTGGAAGTCGCCGCTTCGGTGGATGGTCAGATCATGCCG
This sequence comes from uncultured Methyloversatilis sp., assembly GCA_964488825.1. Classification (GTDB taxonomy): domain Bacteria; phylum Pseudomonadota; class Gammaproteobacteria; order Burkholderiales; family Rhodocyclaceae; genus Sulfuricystis. The sequence goes on from CAZAWN010000004.1 coordinate 29,683, forward strand.
CCCGTCATGGGCGCGGCCGCCTTCCTGATGGTCGAGTATGTCGGCATCACCTACACGCAGGTCATGAAGCATGCCTTCCTGCCCGCCATGATTTCTTATATCGCCCTGTTTTACATCGTCCATCTCGAAGCGCTCAAATCCGACATCCGGGGCATCCCCCGTCGCATCGTCAAACCCTGGCAAGCTCGACTTGCATCCCTCGTCATGTCAGTGAGCGGATTCATCATCCTCGCGGGTGTCGTCTACTACGGATTGGGTTGGATCAAGCAGGTCGCCGGACCTGCATCGTTGCCGATCATCGCAATGCTAATGCTGACCGTGTATGTGCTGCTGATCCGTTTCTCGGCGCACTACCCCGAGCTGCACATGGATGATCCGAACCAGCCGCTGGAGGAATTGCCCGATGCCGGGCCAACGCTGAAATCCGGTCTGCACTTTCTGTTGCCGGTCGTTGTGCTGATCTGGAACCTGATGGTCGAGGAGCTTTCCCCAGCTCTGTCGGCGTTCTGGGCAATTTGCTTCCTGATGTTCATTCTCGTCACGCAACGCCCGCTGTTTGCCTTCTTCCGCGGCCATGGCGCACTCGCGCAGGCGTTCAAGACCGGCTGGCACGACCTGTATCGCGGTCTGGCCTCCGGCGCGCGCAACATGGTCGCCATCGGTATCGCCACCGCCGCGGCAGGGATTATCGTCGGTACAGTCACACTGACAGGTATCGGCCTCGTCTTGACCGATCTGGTCGAGGCCGTCTCGGGCGGCAACCTGATGATCATGTTGTTCATGGTGGCAGTGGTAAGCCTGATCCTCGGCATGGGACTCCCCACTACCGCCAACTACATTGTGGTGTCGACCCTGATGGCGCCAGTGGTTGTCGAGATCGGTGCGCAAAGTGGTCTGGTGGTACCTCTGATCGCCGTGCATATGTTCGTCTTCTACTTTGGCTTGATGGCCGACGTCACTCCGCCGGTTGGATTAGCCTCCTATGCCGCCGCCGGCATCGCCAAGTGCGACCCGATCAAGACCGGTGTCACTGCCTTCGGCTATTCGATCCGCACCGCGATCCTGCCGTTCATGTTCATCTTCAACACCCAGTTGCTGATGATCGGCATCGATTCATGGCTGCACTTCCTGATTGTCGTATCCACCGCCATCATCGCCAACCTGATGTTCGCCGCGGCAACGCAGGGCTGGTTCCTGGTACGCAACCGTTGGTGGGAATCCGCGCTCCTGCTGTTGGTCTGCTTTTCACTTTTCCGTCCCGAATTCTGGTGGGATAAGCTGTATGCGCCCTACCAGTCGCTGCCGGCAACACAGATCATGGCGGAAGCGGAAAAATTGCCTGCCAATGCCAACCTGCGCATCTGGGTCGAAGGGCTAAGCCTGGAAGGCGAAGAAGTCAAAAAAGGCATTTTGCTGCCGCTGGGTCCGCGCAAAGACAATCCGCGCGAGCGACTTGCCGATGTCGGCATCTCCGTGATGCAACTGGGTGATGCGGTGCAGATCTCCACTGTCAAATTCGGTAGTCGCGCCGACAAGTTGGGTCTCGAACAAGGCTTCAACATCGTCATGATCGAAGAACCCAGCCAGCGCCCCGACAAGGAATGGGTCTATGTACCTACCCTCGCTCTCCTCGGTTTAATTGTCTGGTTGCAACGGCGTCGCCAGAAGCTCGCTCCCGCATAGCCGTCGACATGATGAGCTACGAAACTATTCTTTACGCGGCTCAGGGCGGCATCGCGGAGATTCGCCTCAACCGCCCGCACCGACTGAATGCCGTCATCCAGCAGCTTTACGACGAACTGAACAACGCCTTGGCCGCGGCGGTCGCCGACCGTGCCGTACGCGTGGTGTTGCTCACCGGCGAGGGCCGCGCCTTCTGCGTCGGGGCCGATCTCAAGGAACACAAGGCTGGTCGCAGCGCTTTCGAGCGCCGGCAGTACCTGCTGGGTGAGCAGCAGGTCTGCGAACGTCTGCTGCGCCTCGAAAAGCCCGTCGTGGCGGCTGTCAACGGCTATGCGCTCGGTGCCGGCGCGGAAATGGCGCTCGCCGCCGACTTCCTGTTGATGGCGGAAAGCGCGCAAATCGGCCTGCCCGAGGTGAGCATCGGCAACTTTCTCGGCGGCGGGGTCACCTGGCTGTTGCCGCGTTTGGTCGGACTCGCCAAGGCCCGCGAACTGGCATTTCTCGGCGAGCGCATCAAGGGCGGGGAGGCGGTGCGCATCGGCCTCGCCAACCGCGTTTTTCCTGATGACGGTTTTCTCCCCTCCGCACGTGCCTTCGCCGCACAGCTCGCCGCCAAGGCCCCTTTCTCGATGCGCCTCGCCAAGGAACAACTCAATCTCTCCGCCGAACGCACGCTCGACGCCTGCCTCACCGCCGAACTCGAAGGCATGAC
>CAZAWN010000004.1:32177-40107 GCA_964488825.1 uncultured Methyloversatilis sp.
TGAGCCCCAGCCCGTTGCACGACTTCCTTGCGCCGGATTCCGTCGCTGTCGTCGGCGCATCGACCGACCCGACCAAGCGCGGCTACAAGGCCATGGTCGGCTTGATCAAGGAGGGCTACGCGGGCGCGATCTATCCGATCAACCCCAAGGCCGACATGATTCTGGGCGTGAGAACCTTCCCGTCTATCGATGCCCTGCCCGGCCCGGTCGATCTGGCGTTGATCTGCACGCCGGCCGACACCGTACCGGACCTGATCCGTCAATGCGGTCGCAAGGGCGTCAAAGGGGCGATCATTCTGGCCAGCGGTTTCCGCGAAGCCGGCGCGGCCGGTGCGCAGCTGGAGCAGGAACTACTCGAAGCGGCCCGCGTCGCCAAGGTCCGCATCATCGGCCCGAACACCTCGGGCATGTTCAACCTGCACAAGAAGCTGAACCTGCTGGCGCTCGCCAATGTCCGGCCGGGCCCTATCGGCTTCATTTCCCAGTCGGGCAACATGCTGCTGGCGCTGGTGCTGGAAGCGGAAAATAACGGCCACGTCGGGTTTTCCACCTACGTCGGCCCCGGCAACCAGACCGACATCGGTTTCTACGACTATTTGCAGTACCTGGGCGAGGACGCGCACACGCGCGTAGCGACGCTGTATGTCGAGGGCTTCCGCAATGGCCGTCGTTTTCTCGACGTGGCGCGCGCAGTGACCGCCTCGAAACCGGTCGTTGTGTACAAATCCGGCTCGACCGAACTCGGCAAACAAGCGGCCAAGTCGCACACTGGCGCGCTCGCCGGCAGCTACGCGATGACCGTTGATCTGCTGCGCCAGGCCGGCGTCAGCGTGGTGCATCACTCGGATGAAATCCTGCCGGTGGCCGAAGGCCTCGGCCTGATGCAACAGGCGCGCGGCAAGCGCATCGCCATTGTCGCCGACGGCGGCGGGCAGGCGACCATCGCCGCCGACCGGCTCGCCGAGGCCGGACTCGAACTCGCGCCGCTGGCCGACGCAACACGCGCAAAGCTCGCCGCCATCCTCGTGCCGCAAGCCTCGCTCCTCAACCCCATCGACGTCGCTGGCGCCAGCGACGCCAACCCGCTCGTGCTAGCGGACTGTCTGGAGATCGTTGCGGCGGACGCCAGCGTCGACGCCGTGTTGCTGGTCGGCATGTTCGGCGGCTACGGTCTGCGCTTCGCCGAACACCTGCTCGGCCAGGAAATGCGCGCGGCGGAAGCCATGATCGAACTGGCCAAACGCACCGCCAAGCCGCTCGTCATCCATAGCCTCTACGCCCCGGTCAAGCCGCCGCCCCTGCGCCGACTGCACGAGGCCGGCCTGCCGGTGTATGCCTCGATCGAACATGCCGTACAGGTACTTGCCGCGCTCGGCGAACGCGGCATCTATCTGCACCATCGCAGCCAACAGCAGTCCGCGCCAGCGGTGCAAGCGCTCGCGGAAATCCAGGCCTTGTTCAGGCGTGCACAGGATGAGCGCCGCGACCTGTTCGAATTCGAGGCGAAGCAACTGCTGCGCGCCCATGGCGTCGCCGTTCCCGCCGAAGTTCTTGTCCGCTCGGCCGACGCGTTGCCCGCGCTGGTCGAACGCTTCGGCACCCAACCGCTGGCCATGAAAGTCGTTTCCAGAGACATCCTCCACAAGTCCGATGCCGGCGGCGTCAAGCTCAACATCGGCGGCGCCGCCTCCTTGCGCGCTGCCTTCGACGACATCCTCGCATCCTGTCGGGCCTATGTCCCCACGGCCGACATCGAGGGCGTGCTGGTCGCGCCGATGGCGAAGAAGGGGGTCGAGATCATCGTCGGCGTGGTGCGCGACCCGATCTTCGGCCCGGTGCTGATGTTCGGCCTGGGCGGCATCTACGTCGAGGTGCTCGAAGATGTGGCGTTCCGCTCCATCCCGCTGACGCGCGACGACGCCGAAACCATGGTCGAGCAGATCAAGGGACGCAAGATACTGGCGGGCGTGCGCGGGGAACCGCCCGTGGACAAAGCGGCGCTCGTCGATTTGCTGCTCGCCGTGTCGAGCGTCGTCGTCGCCTATCCGCCACTGGCCGAACTCGACCTCAACCCGGTGCTTGCCTATCCCGACGGCTATGCCGTCGTCGATGCGCGCATCATTGTTGATCGACCGTTGGAAGACACCCCATGAACCTGCCGCGGCTTAAAGACTCCCAACTCGTCCTCCACCAGCGCATCGCCACGCTCACGCTGAACCGCGACGACGTGCGCAACGCCCTCACCGGCACGGCGCTGATCGACGATATCGTCGCCGTCGCGCGCTGGGTGAACCACTGCGACGAGGTATCTGTGCTCCTCATCACGGGCGCCGGTTCCGCCTTCTCCTCCGGAGGCAACGTCAAGGACATGGCCGAACGCGGCGGTGACTTCGCTGGTAATGTGGCCGAAGTTGCCACCCGCTACCGGCAAGGCATCCAGCGTATTCCCCTCGCCCTGCACGATGTCGAAGTACCGATCATCGCTGCGGTCAACGGCCCGGCCATCGGCGCCGGTTTTGATCTCGCCAACATGGCCGACATCCGCATCGCCTCCGAAAAGGCCAGGTTCGGCGAAACCTTCCTCAACCTCGGCATCATCCCCGGCGATGGCGGCGCTTGGTTCATGCAACGCCAGATCGGCTACCAGCGCGCCTTCGAACTGACCTTGAGTGGCCGCATCATCGACGCCGCCGAAGCGCTGGCGCTGGGCATAGCGCTGGAAGTTGTCCCGCCCGCCGACTTACTGACGCACGCCATGGCGCATGCCGCCCGTTTCGCCGCCCAGCCGCCGAAGGCCCTGCGCCTCACCAAACGTCTGATGAAGCAGGCGCAACGCATGGAGCTCAAGGACTTTCTCGATGTCTGCGCGGTGTTTCAGGGCATGTGCCACAACGAACCGGAACACCTCGAGGCAGTACGGCGCTTTCTCGAGCGCCAGAAGTGAGTTTTTGTGCCGTCCCGCCAGCGCCGAGTTTTGCGGGCAGGGCGGATCGCCATGCCGCAGACCATGAGATTCGGTTAGCATGCCCTCCGGGATGAGGGAAATGATTTACAGGGGGAAAGGTGTTTTCTGAGGGCGAAAAACGCATCCTCGTCGTCGACGATGTCGCCACGAACGTGGGCATGCTCAAGCATATTCTGTCCGACAAGGGCTACCAGGTCGGTACAGCGATGAACGGCGCGGACGCATTGGAGAAAATTGAGCGTTCAGGCAGCGATATGATTCTCCTCGACATCATGATGCCCGGTCTTGACGGTTTCGAAGTCTGCACGAAGCTGAAGGGCGATGCTCGATTTTCCGCCATTCCAGTGATCTTTATCAGCGCTCTTGGCGACACCGAAAGCAAGATGAAAGGTTTTGCCTTGGGCGGCGTGGACTTCATCACGAAGCCGTTCATTCCGGAGGAGGTTCTGGCGCGCGTCGGCACGCATCTTGAATTGGCTGGAAAGCAGCGCGAACTCGCGGAGAAAAACCGTCAGATCGAACGCGTACTGGCTGAACTGCGCGAAAGCGTTGATCGATATCGCATGGTCGCCGAATTCACTTACGACTGGGAAATCTGGCTTGGCAATGACCGCCGCTTCCTCTATATCTCTCCTTCCTGCCAGCGCGTGACAAGCTACGCTCCAGAAGAATTCATGGCCGATCCAGAGTTGATGCAGCGCATCGTACACCCCGATGACCGGGACCACTTCGCTGCACATATGGAGAAGCATTTGGCTTGCAACCCGCCAGGGGGCTTTGACGCCGTCGAATTCCGTATCGTGCGCCGGGATGGCGACATCCGCTGGATCGAGCATATCTGCCAGCCGGTTTTTGACAGCGATGGCAGCCACCGCGGGCGGCGCGCCAGCAATCGCGACATCACCGAACGCAAATTGGCGGAAGAAACTGCGCTCGCCGAGCGGCGACAAAATGCCGAGAAGGATCGCATCATCGAACGCCAGGCGCGCTTTGCCGCCTTGGGCGAAATGATGGGCAGCATCGCTCACCAATGGCGACAGCCGATCAACGCCTTCGGCTTAATTCTGTCCGATCTCGAGGACGCGGCCGAATGCAACGAACTGGATCGCGACTACCTTGCGGCCTCAGTGAAGGAGGCACGCACGCAGATAGAACGCATGTCGGCAACGATCGATGATTTCCGCGCCTTCCAACATGGCGGAACGGTGGCCACCGATTTCGGCCTGGTTGAACTGGCAAGCGAAGAACTGCGTATTCTGTTTGGCAGCCGCCATCTGCCCGACTTGTCAATCGAAGTCGCGGGCGACCCGGCTATCAAGGTACATGCAGTACGCGGGGACATTTCCCAAGCCTTGTTCAGCCTGTTGGTGAATGCCCAGGAAGCAACGGCCCGCCACTCGGTTCCTGACGCCCCCAGAAAGATACGACTCAGCGTGGCGCAGGCGAATGGTCGCGGCATCATCACGGTGGCCGACAATGGCGGCGGTTTCCCTGCGAATGCCCCTCTGAGTGAAGCCTTTTTTACGACCAAGAAAGACGGTAGCGGCCTCGGTCTGTATATGGCACGCCGACTCGTCGAGGAAGGTTCCTGCGGAACACTGTCCTGGCGCAATGTCGACGATGGTGCCGAATTCACTATTTCCCTGCACCTTGCGGAGGACGTGCCATGAATACCGATGCCAACGCTCAGGGGGAGTTTCTCGTCAGCGCCACCTTGCTGGTGGTCGAAGACGATGCCGACACACTCGGTGTACTGGGCCGCATCCTGTCGCGGCATGCCGGGCGCGTACTGACCGCCGCGACCGCTGCCGAGGCGCGCCGCCTGATCGAAGCCGGCGAAGTTCCTGACCTGGTCATTTCCGACCTGCGCATCGACACTGAGGATGGCCTGGACCTGATCCATTGGATACACAAGCGCCTTCCGGACCTGCCAGCGATCCTGATTTCAGCGTATACCGACCGGAATAGCCTGCTGCGGTCATTCGAGATCGGCGTCACGCGCGTGCACCCCAAACCGGTCGATCCAAAGACGCTACTCCAGGAGGCTGAGGAGGTGTTGCGGAAGGCGGGACGGCGCAGGGATGTCGAGCGCCGTCTTGACGCAGCAACAGAGCAGTTGGCGCGGCAGGCCGGCGAACTGCAACGAATCGAAAGCCGCGTCGGCCAAATGCTGCCCAGCGTAAATGCACTCGACAACCTGCATGTCAACTACTGGATGAAGCCGGTCGGCCTGGTCAGCGGCGACATCCTGACGCTGGTGGAATCCGGCCCCGGCCATCTTTATCTGCTGCTGGCAGATGCTACCGGTCATGGCGTGCCGGCCCTGCTACCCGCCATTCAGATTCCAGCCTGCTTTCGCGAACTCGCCTTGAAGGGCTACTCGCTCGAATTCATCGCCAGGGAGATCAATAACCTCCTTTGCCGACAGAACATCATCGAACACTTCGTCGCCACCACACTGATCAGCATCGATCTGGTGCAGGGCTGGGTCGAAGTAGCCAACTGCGGCAACCCCGAGGCCATCATGATCGATGCGTCAGGAAAGATCGTCCATATCTTTCCCGCCCGACACGCCCCCTTGGGCATCGCACAGGACGGCTTGCTGGACCTCATCCCCGACCGCTTCCGTTTTAATGAACCACTGCGGCTCTACCTGTGCTCCGATGGCCTCCCGGAGATGCAGACAGCCGAAGGCGGCGAACTCGGCATGGAACTTGTCTATCGTCTGTTAGCGATGCCGGAGCCGGAGAGCCGGTTCGGACGTTTCGTGGAACGCCTCAATAGCAGCGATATTTCCCAGCACGACGATGTCACTCTGGTGGAAGTCAATTGCTCGCTCGCCACCCCAACGGTTGCGTCTCAGACGCTCCAACCGCCAGCCGTTGCTGCTGCGGATGGGGAGCAGGTCCTGCTTGGCAAATCAGCCTTGCTGGTCGAAGACGATGTGCAGGCCCGTGAAACTCTGGCGCGCATGCTGCGCCGCCGCTTCCGCCAAGTCCATGTCGCCGGTGACGGCGCCGAGGGGCTGGCGGTGTTTCGCCGCTATCGTCCCGATGTCGTCATCACCGACATGCGCATGCCGCACATGAACGGCGCGGAGATGATCGCCGCCATCCGCGCGATCGACGCCGACGTGCCGATTTTTGCCGTCAGCGCCTTCGAGGATTACGCCACGCTGATCCGGACCATCCACTACCGGCTGAGCGGATTCGCCGACAAGCCGGTGGATTTTGCGCAATTCATGACGCAGTTGAGCAGTTCCGTGCGGCAATACAGCGAAGTTCAGCAGATGCGCTTCGCCCTGCAGGTCATGTTCAACATCCAGGACGGCGTGCTTCTGACCGATGCAGCCTCGCGCATTCTCTTCGTCAACCCGGCCTTTTGCAGCTTGACGGGCTATACGGCGGAGGAAGTGCTTGGCCTGACGCCGGCGGTACTCAAGTCGGGCCGCCAAAGCCAGCGCTTTTACCAGGAAATGTGGAAGTCCCTCCAGCAGCAGGGGCATTGGAGCGGCGAACTCTGGAATCGCCGCAAGAACGGCGAAATCTACCTGCAATGGGTGAATATCAGCGCCATCCGCAACGGCGACGGCCAGATCACCCATTTCGCCTCAATCCTGCGCGATATCACGGCGCAAAAGGAAATGCAGGAAAAACTCGACCATCTGGCCCATTACGACGAACTGACTCACTTGCCCAACCGCGCCATGTTCCTTGACCGACTGGAACAACAGATCTGGCACGCACGCCGCTACAGCCGCCGGCTGGCGGTGTTGTTCTTCGATCTTGATCGTTTCAAGGAGGTCAATGACAGCCTGGGTCACGATGCCGGTGACCAGCTGCTGCGCACCGTTGCCGAGCGGGTACAGGGCTGCGTCCGCCAGAGCGACACGGTGGCACGCCTCGGTGGAGATGAGTTCACGATCATCGTGAATGAATTGAATACGCCCGATGATGCGCGTTTCCTCGCCGAGAAGGTGATCTCCCGCGTCACAGAACCCTACGAAATCGACGGCAGAATGGTGCATGTCGGCATCAGTATCGGCATTTCCAGCTTTCCCGAAGACGGCACCGATTCGCGCGACCTGGTCAAGCACGCCGATGCGGCCATGTACGATGCCAAGGGACATGGCGGCAACACCTTCCGGTTTTTTTCCAGTGACCTGGACACTGCCTTGCAACGTAAGGTTCGGCTGCGCCACCTGTTGCATGGCGCACTCGACAGAGAAGAGTTCTTTATTCATTACCAGCCCAAGGTGGCCGTTGGGGAGAACGGAGAAGTCGTCGGTGCCGAAGCGCTGTTGCGCTGGCACAACCAAGAGGTCGGTCTCGTTTCTCCGGTCGAATTCATTCCGTTGCTGGAAGAAAGCGGGCATATCGTTCGCGTTGGCAGTTGGGTACTGAATTCGGTGGTTGGACAGCAGCGCGCCTGGGCAGCGGCCGGCCGACCGGTCGTGCCGGTCGCCATCAACGTTTCGGCGGCGCAGTTCAAACGTGGCGGCCTCGACAAGGAATTACAGCAGCTACGCGACGATGAAGGCTTGAATCCGGCAATGATTCACATTGAACTGACCGAAAGCCTCCTGCTGGGCAACGACCCCGAGATCATGCAGACCATGCAGGCCATCGAGGCCATGGGATTTCACTTTGCCCTCGACGACTTCGGCACGGGCTATTCCAGCCTGAGTTATCTCAGCCGTTTCCCGATCCGCACCCTGAAGATCGACCGCTCCTTCATGCAAGGCATCGAGAACCTTGAGGCGCGCCCATCGGCGCTCGCCACCGCCATCATCCAGATGGCCAAGGCGCTGGGTATGAACGTGGTTGCCGAGGGCGTCGAATCGGAGGCGCAGTTGCGCTTCCTGCGCGCGCAAGGCTGCGACCAGATGCAGGGTTTCCTGTTCAGCCCGGGGGTCGGCAGCGACGAGTTCGCAAAGCTGCTTTAGCAACTCGCGACAGCGCCATC
>CAZAWN010000005.1:0-19247 GCA_964488825.1 uncultured Methyloversatilis sp.
CCTGGTCAGCGATATCGAGCGTGCCGTCAGAAAGATCCCCGATTTCGCCCCCATGGCAGGCTCGGTCCGACCGGCAGCGCCTTTGGTTATCGAGAAAGAAGTGATCCGCGAAGTGCCTGGCCCGCTGGGCGACTGGCGGATGGTACTTGCCGGCGCCGCGCTGTTGGCGCTGCTGGCGTTCTGGTTCGGAAGCAAACAAGGCGGTTCGCGCAAAACGGCAGGCGGCCACGAATTCGACACGCTGGATGATCTCGATAGCAAGCCCGCATTCAAGGATCGCTTCGCGCTGTTCGGCAAGAAACCGGCAACGCCGGCCGGCGCGGCACCGATCGAGCGACGCTCGGTGCAAGAGGGTCCGCACTCCCGATCACCATTGGGCATGCCACCCCCGGTACGCCCGCCGCAACGTCCCGACCATGCGCCCGTGGCGGTAGCGCCTGTCGCTGCAGCCAAGCCCGCTGAATCCGAAGACCAGAATGATGCGCTCGAAGTTGCCGAGATCATGCGTTCGATGGGTTTCGGCAACAACGATGCGCAGGCCATCACCGAACAAATCCGTAACGAGCCAATGCAGGCCTTGCGCCATTGGCTCAAGCTGCTCGATGCCTATCGCAAGAATGGTCAGCGCGAAGAGTTCGAGCGCTCTGCGGAAGAGCTGCTGATGAATTACAACGTCCGTCCGGCGGACTGGAATGCCCAGCAGGACGAATCGCAGTCCATCGAGGATTATGCGCATCTGATGGCGCGTATCGTCGAACTGTGGGGCAAACCCGATTGCCTGGTATTCATGCAGCAATTGCTCGACGACAACCGCGAAGGAGCCCGCTCGGGCTTCCCGCAAGCGGTTGCCGAGGAGTTGTTGCTGCTGACGTCCGTGATGAGCGAAGCGTTCGGTTTCCTGCCCGACTAAACGGGATTCTCGATTTCCACGTAGTCGCACTCGATGTCGCAATGTTCGGCGAGGTGCGCCCCGAGCGCCATCACGCCGTAGCGTTCCGTCGCGTGGTGGCCGGCGGCCAGATAGGGAACACCCGATTCGCGCGCCAGATGCACCGTCTGTTCCGAGACCTCGCCGCTCATATACAGATCCGCCCCGGCAGCGATGGCCTGCTCGAAATAGCCCTGGGCTCCGCCGCTGCACCAGGCGACGGTACGTACTTCCCGTCGCGGGTCGCCCATCAGCATGGGCGTGCGACCGAGGACCTGCTCTGCTTGTTGGGCGATATCGCAGGCCAAAGTCGGCGCTGGCGTGACGGCAGCAGGGGAACCGAGGAAGCCGATCTCCTGCTCGGCGAAGCGTCCCGTCGTCGTCCAGCCCAGTCGCCGGGCCAATTGTGCGTTGTTGCCCAGTTCAGCATGCGCATCGAGCGGCAGATGGTAGGCAAACAGGTTGATGTCGTGGGCCAGCAAGCGCTGCAGCCGCTGTTTGCGGAAACCGGTAACGCGCCCGTCCTCGTTTTTCCAGAACCAGCCATGATGGACAAGGATGGCATCCGCGTTGCGCGCAATCGCCGCTTCAATCAAGGCCTGACTGGCGGTCACCCCGCAAACCATGCGGCGCACTGCGGCGCGTCCTTCCACTTGCAAGCCGTTTGGGCAATAATCACGAAAGCGTTCCGGCATCAGCATGCCGTTCAGAAAAACCGCCAATTCATCCCGTTGCATTTCTTCCCTCCCTCCTTATCGATACTTTCGCCATGAAACGATTGTGGCTCATTTTTGCCCAAACCGTCACCATCAGCGTTGCCGCACTGTTTGTTATCCAGACGCTCAAGCCGGAATGGCTTGCCTGGCGTCAATCGGACGCCGGTAACCTGCAACCGCAGGTAGTCGCCATCCAGCAGGCCGCTTCCGCACCGGATGCGCGCAAGGTAGCTTCCTATGCCGATGCGGCGCAAGTGGCCCTGCCGGCGGTGGTGCACATCTTTACCAGCCAGGAAGTGCGCCGCCATCCCTTCGGCAACGACCCGGTCTTTCGTCACTTTTTCGGCGATCGCTTCGGCAACGACACCCAGCGCCGCGCCGGCCTCGGCAGCGGCGTGGTGGTTTCGTCCGACGGCCTGATGCTGACCAATTATCATGTTGTGGAGGCCGCCGACGAGATCGAAATCGCTTTCCACGACGGGCGCAAGACCAAGGCCAAGCTGGTGGGTTCGGACCCCGAGTCCGATCTGGCCATCCTGCGCATTGCCAGCGACCGGCCGCTCACGCCGATTACCTTCGCCTCCGCCGAGTCGCTGCGCATCGGCGATGTCGTGCTCGCCATCGGCAACCCCTTCGGCGTCGGCCAGACCGTCACCTCAGGCATCGTGTCCGCCCTCGGGCGCACCCACCTGGGCATCAACACCTTCGAGAACTTCATCCAGACCGATGCGGCGATCAACCCGGGCAATTCCGGCGGCGCGCTGGTGGATAGCAACGGCCATCTGGTCGGCATCAACACGGCGATCTACTCGCAAAGCGGCGGCTCGATGGGCATCGGTTTCGCCATCCCGGTCTCGCTGGCGCAGAGCGTCATGGAGCAGATCGTGAAAACAGGAGCCGTGACGCGCGGCTGGATTGGCGTCGAGGTGCAGGATATGACGCCCGAACTGGCCGAGTCCTTCGGCGTCAAAGCTGATGCCGGCGCGCTGATCGCTGGCGTGATGCGCGGCAGTCCGGCGGACAAGGCGGGCGTAAAACCGGGGGATGTGCTGCTCAGCGTTGGCGGCAAGCCGGTGAAAGATGCGCAGGTGATGCTCGATCTGATCGCCGCGCTGGCGCCGGGAGAGACAGCGCCGTTCGGCCTGGTGCGCGCCGGCAAGCCGCTGGAACTGCAAATCGCCGTCGGCAAGCGCCCGCGTCCGGCCAGACAATAAGCAATTATTCCCGCGCCCGATTGGCGATGGAATCCGCCTCAGCCTTGTCGAGCTCGGCATTCATTTCGGTTTCGTCGGGCGGGCGGTAGGCGCCTTCATCAGCGCGTTCCGACTTGCCGATGATCTGCGCCATGAAAATGCCGAGTTCGTAGAGCAGGCACATCGGCACGGCGAGCAGGAACTGCGAAAGCACGTCCGGCGGCGTGAAAACAGCGGCGATGATGAATGCGCCGACAATCACATAAGGCCGTACCTCCCTGAGTTTCTCGACCGTCACCAGACCGACGCGCACCAGAACGATCACCACGACCGGCACTTCGAAGGTCAGTCCGAAGGCGAGAAAGGTGGTCAGGACGAAGGAAAGGTATTTCTCAATATCGGTCATTACCGCCACGCCGTCCGGCGCGAAGGCATTGATGAAACCGAATACGGCGGGAAAGACGATGAAATAGGCGAAACTCATGCCGATGAAGAACAGCACTACGCTGGCTGCGAGCAAGGGCAGTGCCAGTTTTTTTTCATGCTTGTACAGCCCAGGAGCGACGAATGACCAGGCCTGATAGAGCACATACGGCAAGGTGATCAGAAAGGCGACCATCATCGTTACCTTGATTGGAACGAAGAACGCGCCGACCACGTCGGTGGCGATCATGCTCCCGCCTTCGGGCAGGGCCGCCAGCATGGGCGCTGCGAGCAGGGTGTAGATGTCGCGCGCCCAATTCACCAAGGCGAGAAAGACAACCAGAATCGCCACCAGGGCGCGAATCACCCGGTCGCGCAATTCGACCAGATGGGAAATGAAACTTTCCTGGGCTTCTTCCATCAGGCTGTCGGCGGTTTTCCGGAGCTTGCCGGCGGGTCGAGCTGGGCAGCGGCATGAACCGGTGGCTCAAACGGCTTAGGCGCCTCGATCGACGGATCCACCGCGTTTTTCTCTGCAGAGGCGAGAATCGATTGATTGAGATCGGTTTCGACGGTTTTCATCTGGTCGTTGACCTGCCGTTCGAGATCGCGCGCCTGTTCGGCTACCTGGGCCTGCAGCTTCTTCAGGTCTTCAAGCTGCATTTCGCGGTTGATGTCGCTTTTCACGTCGCTGACGTAACGCTGCAGCCGGCCGAGCAAGTGGCCCACCGTGCGTGCCACCTTCGGCAGACGTTCGGGCCCGATGACGATCAGCCCGACGAGGGCGATCACCATCAACTCGGAAAACCCGATATCGAACACAGCAGGGGATTATGAAAGTCGGCGCTGGCGGGACGGCACGGCAAGCATCAGGACTTGGTCTGCTCCTTGCGGGCTTCGCCTTCGATGGTCGTACCGGCTGCAATGACCTGTTCTTCAACCTGTTTGGCTGCTTCGGGAGGCTGAGAACCGTCCTTCATGCCGTCCTTGAAACCTTTTACCGCGCCGCCCAGATCCTGGCCAACATTGCGCAGTTTCTTGGTGCCAAACACCAGCATGACGATGACCAGCACCACCAGCCAGTGCCAAATACTCCAAGCTCCCATCAGTTTCTCCTCCGGATCATTGTTTGCGTTTCAGCATCGGCCCGACCGGATCGGGCCCGCCGAGGACATGCACGTGAAGATGATACACCTCCTGCTGGCCGATCCTGCCGGTGTTGACGATGGTGCGAAAACCGTCGGTCAGCCCCTGGCTGAGCGCCAGTTCACCGATCTTGCAGAACAATTTTCCAAGCATTTGCGCATGGCTCACATCCACATCCGCCAGCGATGCCACGTGCTGCTTCGGGATCACCATGAAATGTACTGGCGCAATCGGGTTGATGTCGTGAAAGGCGAGGATGTCCTCATCCTCGTAGATCTTCTTGCAGGGAATTTCCCCGCGCACGATCTTGCAGAAGATGCAGTCGTTACTCATAACCCGCCCTCCCCCAGCCCCGCCCAATCGCAAACGTCGCTTCCGCGACCTTCCCTCTCGGGAGGGGAGACTTGTTGCTCGCTTCGCTCGAAGATGTTTATGTTCACTTTGCGCGACTGGCTTTCTCGTCGATGCCGGAAATACCTTCGCGGCGACGAAATTCCATCAGGATGTCGTCGACGCCGATGCCGAAATGCGACAGCAGCACCATGCTGTGGAACCACAAATCACAGGTTTCACGCACCAGATGGAGGCGGTCACCGTCCTTGGCCGCCATGATGGTTTCGGCCGCTTCCTCGATCACCTTCTTGCAAATGGCGTCGGTTCCTTTGGCGTACAGGCTGGAAACATAGGAAGAATCGGGCGCCGCGCCCTTGCGCGCTTCGATGGTTTCCTGGATGCGGTGGATGACTTCGAGATCGATCATTGCGTTTTCCTTGTAGATCAGGTTTTGCCACCGTAGATCGCTTGCGGATCCTTGATGACCGGGTCAACCTCCTCCCAGTTGCCTTCGTCGAGCTTGTTGAAAAAACAACTGCGGCGACCGGTGTGGCAGGCAATGCCCCCAGTCTGCTCGATCTTGAGCAACACGACATCCTTGTCGCAGTCGGTGCGGATTTCCACCACCTTCTGCGTGTGGCCGGACTCTTCGCCCTTGTGCCACAATTTTCTGCGTGAGCGCGACCAGTAAATGGCCTCGCCGAGCTGCGCGGTTTTTTCCAGCGCTTCGCGGTTCATGAAGGCGAACATCAACACTTCGCCGGTTTTCGCATCCTGGGCGATGGCCGGCACGAGGCCCTGATCGTCCCACTTGATGTCGTTCAACCATTTCTTGCTCATAAACGTACCTCGATACCTTGCGCCTGCATGAATTCCTTGGCCTGCCGGACAGTGTATTCGCCGTAGTGGAAAATGCTGGCTGCCAGCACCGCATCAGCCTTGCCTTGCGTCACGCCGTCGGCCAGATGTTGCAGATTGCCCACCCCGCCACTGGCAATGACAGGGATGGACACGGCCTCAGCCACTGCACGCGTCAGGCCCAGATCAAAACCGTTCTTGGTGCCATCGCGATCCATACTGGTCAGCAGGATTTCGCCGGCACCGAGTGCTGCGACCTGCCTGGCCCATTCGATGGCGTCGATATGGGTGTTGTTGCGACCGCCGTGGGTAAACACCTCCCACTTGCCGGGGGATGTCTGCTTGGCGTCGATGGCGACGACGATGCATTGGCTGCCGACCTTGCCAGAGGCCTCCGCCACCAGTTGCGGGTTATTGACCGCCGCCGTGTTCATGCTGACCTTGTCGGCGCCGGCATTCAGCAGTCGCCGCACATCCTCGACCTTGCGTACCCCGCCGCCAACGGTGAGCGGAATAAACACCTGCTCGGCGCAGGCCTCGACAATATGCAGGATGATGTCGCGCTGATCGGAGCTGGCGGTAATATCGAGAAAGGTGATCTCGTCGGCGCCCTGTTCATCGTAGCGGCGGGCGATCTCGACCGGATCGCCGGCATCACGCAGCGAAACGAAATTGACGCCCTTGACCACGCGGCCCGCATTTACGTCGAGGCAGGGGATGATGCGCTTGGCGAGCATGAGCGATCAGTTACCCAAGGACAGCTGGTCAGCGACAGCTTGGGCGGCATGGAAGTCAAGGCGCCCTTCGTAAATCGCGCGGCCGGTGATCGCTCCCATAATGCCCTCGTCGGCCACCTTGCACAGAGCCTTGACGTCGTCCAGACTGGCGATGCCTCCGCTGGCGATGACCGGGATGCGCAAGGCCTGCGCCAATTTCACCGTGGCATCGACATTTACCCCAGACAGCATGCCGTCGCGCCCAATATCGGTGTAGATCACCGCTTCGACACCATAGTCTTCGAACTTCTTGGCCAGGTCGATAACATCGTGGCCAGTCATTTTCGACCAGCCATCGACGGCTACCTTGCCATCCTTGGCATCCAGTCCGACGATGATGTGACCGGGGAAGGCGGTGCAGGCATCGTGCAGGAAGCCGGGGTTCTTGACTGCGGCCGTGCCAATAATCACATAGCCGATGCCGTCGTCGAGGCAACGCTCGATGGTATCCAGATCGCGAATGCCGCCGCCGAGTTGAACGGGGATTTCATCGCCCACTTCCTGCAGAATCGCCTTGATGGCCGGCTCGTTTTTAGGCTTGCCGGCAAAGGCGCCATTGAGGTCGACGAGATGCAGACGTCGGGCCCCCTGATCAATCCAATGGCGCGCCATCGCGGCGGGTTCTTCGGAAAACACCGTGGCATCGTCCATGAGGCCCTGTTTCAGGCGCACACAGTGCCCGTCTTTCAGATCAATCGCGGGGATCAGCAACATAATGGAACAGATGAGTGGAACAGATGAGTGGGTCGTGGAGGGAAACGGAAAGATCAAGGATTCCAGTGTATGAAGTTTTCGAGCAACCGCAAGCCGGCTGCCGCGCTTTTTTCAGGGTGAAACTGCGTGGCAAAGATATTGGCCCGCGCTACCGCGCTGGTAAATGCGATACCGTAATTGGTCGAACCGGAAACGACATCAGGTGTAGCAGGTTCGACATAGTAACTATGCACGAAATAGTAGCGTGTGCCATCGGCGATGCCCTGCCAGAGCGGGTGCGGCGCCGCTTGCCAGACTTCGTTCCAGCCCATGTGCGGCACCTTGAGACGCGCTCCCGTCGAATCCTGCATTGCCGCGGCGGGGAAATGCTTGACCTCCCCGGGAAACAGCC
Source organism: uncultured Methyloversatilis sp. (assembly GCA_964488825.1). GTDB lineage: Bacteria > Pseudomonadota > Gammaproteobacteria > Burkholderiales > Rhodocyclaceae > Sulfuricystis. Next base: position 7,479 of record CAZAWN010000005.1, read on the forward strand.
CCAACCCGGCGACGTCACCCTCCTCGCTGTGCTCGAACAGCATTTGCAGTCCGATGCAGATGCCAAGGAAAGGCTTTTCGCCGGCGGCGCGCACGACCGCTTCGGCCAGTCCGCGCGCATTGAACTCGCGCATGCAGTCGGGCATCGCCCCCTGACCGGGGACGATGATCCGCTCAGCATCCGCCAGCGCCTGCGGTGCAGCGGTGACGACAACCTGATGGTCAGGGGCGACATGCTCCACCGCTTTTGCGACGGAGCGCAGATTCCCCATGCCGTAATCGACGATTGCGACGGTTTTCATCTTGAGTAAGGAAGCTAGAGACTACCCTTGGTCGAAGGCACCATACTGCTGGCGCGCGAGTCAATGGCGACGGCGCTACGGAGGGCACGGGCAAACGCCTTGAATACCGATTCGGCCTGGTGGTGGGCATTCACGCCACGCAGGTTATCGATATGCACGGTGATGCCGGCATGATTGACGAGCGCCTGAAAGAACTCCCGCACCAGATCGACATCGAAGACGCCAATCTGCGCCCGGGTGAATTCAACGTTGAAGCAGAGGCCCGGCCGACCCGAGAGATCGACCACGACGCGCGACAAGGCTTCATCGAGCGGGACATAGGCATGGCCGTAGCGCACCAGTCCCTTCTTGTCTCCGAGGGCCTGCGCCAGTGCTTGACCGAGGGCGATGCCGACATCTTCGACGGTATGGTGCGCGTCGATGTGGAGATCGCCCTGCGCTTCAACCGTGAGATCGAGCATTCCATGGCGGGCGATCTGGTCGAGCATGTGATCGAAAAAGCCAACCCCCGTCGCCAGTTGCGACTTGCCTCCGCCATCCAGATCGAGTTGGACGCGGATTTTGGTTTCCAGCGTGTTGCGTGAAATATCAGCGGTGCGCATTGCTTTGATTGACCAGACGAGGCCATCGCCAGGAAATCTTTATTCGAGCGGGGCATAATACCATTTCAGCCAACCCCTACATTGATTGCATCCGCCATGAGCCGATTCTGGAGCGCCACTGTCCGCGCTTTACAACCCTATGTACCCGGCGAGCAGCCCAAGATCGCCAATCTGGTCAAGCTCAACACCAACGAAAACCCCTACGGCCCCAGCCCCAAGGCGCTTGCCGCGATGCGCGACGAGCTCGCTGATTCGCTGCGGCTGTATCCCGACCCCGAAAGCGTCGGTCTTCGCGAAGCGATTGCCACTTTTCATGGCGGTATCGTCAAGGAGCAGGTGTTTGTCGGTAACGGTTCGGACGAAGTGCTCGCCCACGCGTTTCAGGCTTTGCTCAAGCACGACTTGCCGATCCTCTTCCCTGACATTACCTACAGCTTCTACCCGGTGTATTGCAAGCTCTACGGGATCGACTATCGCTGCGTGCCGCTGGACGAGCAATTTGCCCTACGCGTGGCTGACTATCGCCAGCCCAACGGTGGCATCGTCATCGCCAATCCGAATGCACCGACCGGGCGGCCCATTTCTCTCGAAGAGATCGAAACCCTGCTGCAGAACCATCCGGATTCGGTCGTTGTGCTCGACGAGGCCTATATCGACTTCGGCGGCGCAACGGCGATTCCTCTGGTGAATCGCTATCCGAACCTGCTGGTCGTGCATACGCTTTCCAAATCGCGCTCGCTGGCCGGGTTACGCGTTGGCTTCGCCGTCGGCCACCCGGACCTGATCGATGGCCTCCAGCGTGTCAAGAACAGCTTCAATTCTTACCCCCTGGATCGTCTTGCACTGGCCGGCGCTACGGCTGCCATGGCGGATCGGGAATGGTTCGATCAAACCCGTCAGGCGGTCATCCGCACACGGGAAGCCTTGTCCAGCGATCTTGCTGCCTTGGGTTTCGAGGTGTTGCCTTCGGCGGCGAATTTCATTTTCGTGCGGCATCCTCTGCACGATGCGGCAAACTCGGCGCTGGCCTTACGGCAGCGCGGCATTATCGTGCGCCATTTCAAGCTGCCGCGGATCGAGCAGTTCCTGCGCGTCACCATCGGTACCGACGAGGAATGCGCGCTGCTGGTCGCAGCGCTGAAGGAAATTCTCAGGGTTTGATGCGCAGTTCGGCGGCGCGGGCATGCGCCGTCAGTCCCTCGCCATGCGCCAGCGTGGCGGCGATGGGGCCCAGCGTTTGCGCGCCGGCGGCCGAGACCTCGATGATGCTGGAGCGTTTCTGGAAGTCGTAAACGCCCAGCGGGGATGAGAAGCGCGCACTGCGCGACGTCGGCAGTACGTGGTTCGGCCCGGCGCAGTAATCGCCCAGCGATTCGGAACAGTAGTGACCCATGAAAATCGCGCCAGCGTGGCGAATCTTCGGCAGCAGTGCACGCGGATTTTCGACCGAGAGTTCAAGGTGCTCTGGCGCGATGCGATTGGCGACCTCACAGGCTTCGTCAAGATCGCCGACCTGGATCAGCGCGCCGCGACCGTACATCGAAGCAGCAATCACCTCCTTGCGCGGCATGGTTGGCAGCAGCCGCTCGATGGCCGCGCCGACGCGGTCGAGGTAGCCTGCATCCGGGCAGAGCAGGATCGCTTGCGCAAGTTCGTCGTGCTCGGCTTGTGCGAACAGGTCGATGGCCGTCCATTCCGGATCGCCCGAGCCGTCGGAAATCACCAGCACTTCCGAGGGGCCGGCCACCATATCGATGCCGACCGTGCCGAACACGCGCCGCTTGGCGCTGGCGACATAGGCGTTACCGGGGCCGACAATCTTGTCCACCTGCGGGATGGTCTGCGTGCCATAGGCCAGTGCGCCGACGGCCTGCGCGCCGCCAATGCAGAACACGCGATCAACATTCGCCAGCCAGGCCGCCGCAAGGACGAGAGAATTCTTCTGGCCGCCCGGCGTTGGCACGACCATGATCAGTTCCTTGACTCCGGCCACCTTGGCGGGAACCGCATTCATCAACACCGAACTCGGATACGCGGCCTTGCCGCCCGGTACGTAGAGGCCGACACGGTCGAGTGCGGTGACCTGCTGCCCCAGGCGTGTGCCGTCGGCCTCGGTGTATTCCCAGGATTCAATCTTCTGCCGCTCATGGTAAAGACGGATGCGCTCGGCCGCCAGCGTAAGGGCCTGGCGTTGCGCGTCGGGCAGTGTTTCGTAAGCGGTCTTGAGTTCGCTCAAGGGCAGTTCAAGTTCGGCCATGGACTGCGCTTCAAGCCGGTCGAAACGGCGGGTGTAATCCAGTACGGCCTGATCGCCCAACGTCCGTACATTGGCAAGAATGTCGGCCACGGTATTCTCGATGGCGACATCGGTCGAATTGTCGAAGGCCAGCAACTTGTCGAGGGTGGCAAGAAAATCCGGGTCGCGGGAGGATAAGCGGCGCATCGATTGACTCATGATATGGCGGTTTCTATCGCATCGATAACAGGTTGCAGCAGGCCGCGCTTCATCTTCAGGCTGGCCTGATTGACGACGAGGCGAGCGGAGATCGGCATGATGTCTTCGACCTCGACGAGCTTGTTGGCCTTGAGCGTCCCCCCGGACGAGACGAGATCGACAATTGCGTCAGCCAGTCCGGCGAGCGGCGCCAGTTCCATCGAGCCGTAGAGCTTGATCAGGTCGACATGCACGCCCTTGGCGGCGAAATGGGCGCGGGCAGTGTTGATGTACTTGGTGGCAACGCGGAGCCTGGCGCCGCGCCGCACTGCGGCCGCGTAATCGAATCCGGCGGGCGTCGCGACGCTCATGCGGCACTGGGCGATTTTCAGATCGAGCGGCTGGTAGAGGCCTGCCCCGCCATGTTCAAGCAGCACATCCTTGCCGGCAATACCGAGATCGGCGGCGCCGTACTGCACGTAGGTCGGCACGTCGGAAGCGCGCACAATGACCACACGCACATCGGGTCGGTTGGTGCCGATGATGAGTTTGCGCGATTGCTCGGGATTCTCGCTCGGCACGATATCGGCGGCGGCGAGCAAGGGCAGGGTTTCTTCGAAAATGCGGCCCTTCGAAAGGGCAATGGTGATCATGGCGGTCATTTTACTCGCCGAACTCACTTGACCCGCTTCACTCGGGCTCCCAACGCCGCCAACTTTTCCTCCATGCGCTCGTAGCCGCGGTCGAGGTGATAGATGCGCTCGATCACGGTCTCGCCGCGCGCCGCGAGACCGGCGACGGCCAGGCTTGCCGAAGCGCGCAAGTCGGTGGCCATGACTGTCGCCCCGTCAAGCTGCGGCTTGCCGGTAACAAAGGCGGTGTTGCCGTCGATCTTGATGTCGGCGCCGAGCCGGATCAACTCCACCGCATGCATGAAGCGATTCTCGAAGATGGTTTCGCGAATCACGGCGGTGCCCTCGGCAACGCAGTTGAGTGCCATGAACTGCGCCTGCATGTCGGTCGGAAAAGCTGGGTAGGGCGACGTGCGGATACTGACGGCATTCAGGCGCTGCGGCGACTTGAGGCGGATCGCATCGCGTTCGAGAGCGATCTCGCATCCCGCATCCATCAGTTTGTCGATCACCGCATCGAGATAGCTGCCCGAGGTGCGGGTCAGGCGTATTTCGCCGCCGGTGGCCGCTGCGGCGCACAGGTAGGTGCCGGTCTCGATGCGGTCGGGCATGATATTGTGGGTTGCGCCGTGCAGTCGCTCGACGCCCCGGATGCGAATCACATCGGTGCCCGCGCCCGAGATCTGCGCACCCATCGCCACCAGGCAATTGGCCAGGTCGACCACTTCCGGCTCGCGCGCGGCGTTTTCGATCACCGTCTCACCCGCGGCCAGACAGGCTGCCATCATCAGGTTCTCGGTGCCGGTGACGGTCACCATGTCGGTAAACAGCCGCGCACCCCTGAGTTTGCTTGCCCGGGCATGGACATAACCTTGCTCGACGCTGGTCTCTGCGCCCATCGCGGTTAATCCCTTGATGTGCTGGTCGACCGGTCGCGCGCCGATCGCGCAGCCGCCCGGCAGGGAAACGCGCGCTTCGCCGCAGCGCGCCGTCAGCGGTCCGAGCACCAGCACCGAGGCGCGCATCGTCTTGACCAGTTCGTAGGGGGCGACCGGGTTGTCGAGACCGGATGCATCGAGCGTGATCGAGGCAAGTGCCGTCCCGCCAGCGCCGACTTTCTCTTGCCTTACCTTGACGCCCATCTGCACCAGCAGCTTGAGCATCGTAGCAATATCGTTCAGGTCGGGAACATTCGTCAGCGTCAGCGGTTCGCGCGTCAGCAAAGCTGCGCACAGCAGGGGCAAGGCAGCGTTCTTGGCGCCGGAAATGGCGACTTCGCCCTGCAGCGCCGTACCTCCTTCGATCAGCAGCTTATCCAAGGAGATCGCGCTCCTGAGCTTCGGCGGGAGTCAGGCAGCGCATCGAGAGGGCATGCAGGAGCTCGGTTTCGAAATGCTCGCGCAACACGGCATTGACGCGTTGCTGGCGCTGCACACGGCTCAGGCCGTCGAAGGCAGTGCTGACGACGAGGGCTTCGAAATGACGGCCATCGCCATCCACGGCAAGGTGCTCGCAGGCCAGACCGGCACGAATCCAGTCCTCGATTTGGCGGGGATCAAGCATGAGATAGGTAAGTCAGCTAAGCGGCAGCAGATCGGCGACGCCATAGACGTCGGCGAGGCTGCGCAGGTTGTCGGGGGGATTGACGATGGTCAGCGATTTGCCCAGTGCCGCGGCCGCACGCTGCCAGCCGAACAGGACTGCCAGGCCGGAGGAATCGATTTCGGCAACGGCTGACAGATCAAACGTCGTTCGACCTGCCTGCAAGGCCGCCGTTCCGTCGGCCAGCAATGCGGTCGCATGATCCATCGTCATGCTGCCCGAAATCTTCGATGCCGAGGCGTCGGCCTCGATACGGATACTCATTTTGCCGATCCGGCAGCAGGGGTGGATTTGTTCTTTTCCTGCAGGCTGCGAATCAGGCCGTCCACGCCATTCTTGCGAATTTCGTCGCCAAAGGTGGAGCGGTAATTGGTAATCAGGCTGACACCGCCAACTTCGACGTCGTAAACCTTCCATCCGGCGGGACCCTTCTCCAGATAGTAGTCGAGCGGAACCGGTTTCCCGCCGCTTTGCCTGACCTCCGTGCGCACTTTCACGTCGGTATCGGTCGCTGCCATTCTGATCGGTTTGAAGACGATCTCCTGGTTGCGAAACTCGGTCAAGGCCTTCGAATAGGTTCGCACCAGCAGCTGCCGAAACTCGCTGACCAGTACCTTCATCTGATCCGCTGTCGCTTGGCGCCCCTCGCGTCCCATCGCCAGTTGTGTCATGCGCTGAAAGTTGAAATGGGGCAGGATTTCCGATTCAACCAGTGCCAGTACCTTCTTTGAATTGCCGTTCTGAATCTCTTTGTCCTGTCTTACTGTTTCCAGCACTTGGGCCGTCACGTTCTTGACCAGTGCATCCGGTGGAATATCGGAGGCAAGCACAGTAGAGGATATCAACAGGGCGGCCATCAGGGCCAAGAAACGTTTCATGAGCTGTCCTTGCAATGAATCAATCGAGATCGCGCGGCGGATTGCCGTCGTGGACCAGGTTGCGACGCCGTTGCAAGTAGCCGTCACGTACATAGGAATACTTATCCAGAGCGGCCTCGGCAATCACTTTGTCCGCCGGCAACAGGTCGGCGCGCGTGTCGATCAGGCGCAAGGCGGTCATGGTATTGCGGGTCGGTACGTGCTCGACATCACCGACTGGATCGGCCGCCATGTCGAGTATCAGACCGGCTGCGTCACGTACCGAACGTGGTCCGAACACAGGCAGTACGACATAAGCGCCATCGCCCATGCCCCAGCGCCCGAACGTTTGACCGAAGTCCTCTTCATGCTTTTCCAGACCGGCTTCCGTTGCCACATCGAATAGACCCAGAATGCCGATGGTACTGTTGATTGCGACCCGTCCAAGATCGCTGAGCGCCTGGTCGGGCTTGCCTTGCAGAAGGTTGTTGAAGCCTATGAAAAAGTCGGCAATGTTGCCGAAGAAGTTGGTCACGCCAGTTCTGACTGGCGTTGGCATAACTGCATCGTAGCCTTGTGCAACCGGCTTGATCAAAACGGTATCGAGGCCCTCGTTGAAGGAGAACATGGCGCGGTTAAAGCCCTCGATCGGATCTTTCTGGTTGCCTGAAGTGGCGCAGCCACCCAGCAGGCCGGTCAACATAAGGACGAGCAATACGGCCCTGAAACGGCTCACACCAAGTGTCAAATTCACCAACTGTACCTCCCCAGGTTACGGTTACTTGCTTTCGTCTTCGGCGGCCTTGCTGAACATGAACTGGCTGATCAGTTTTTCCAGAACTATGGCCGACTGAGACTTCTTGATGACGTCGCCGGCCTTGAGCATTTCAGGATCGCCGCCGACTTCGAATCCAACATACTGTTCGCCCAGCAAACCGGACGTATTGATAGTAGCGAAAGTGTCACGCGGAAACTGGTAGCGCTTGTCAATCTGCAGCGCCACCAGCGCCGTATAGTTTTCCGCATCGAAGCGAATCTCGCTTACTCTTCCGACCACCACGCCCGCGCTTTTCACCGGCGCACGCACTTTCAAGCCGCCGATGTTATCAAATTGCGCCTTTACGGCGTAGGTCTCGCCCACATCCGATGAACCGAGATTGCCGACTTTGAGCGCCAGAAACAACAGCGAAGCCAGCCCGATAGCAACAAAAAGACCAACCCAGAGATCGATTACGGCACGATTCATCAGATTCCCCTGAACATGAATGCAGTCAAAACAAAGTCGGCGGCCAGAATGGCCAGCGAAGAGGTCACTACGGTGCGTGTTGTGGCGCGCGACACGCCTTCGGCAGTCGGGTCGGCGTCGTAACCCTCGAATACGGCGATCCAGGACACCAGGATGCCAAACACGACGCTTTTGATCACGCCGTTCATGATGTCCTGACGAAAATCCACTGCCGCCTGCATCTGCGACCAGAACGAACCTTCATCCACGCCGATCAATTGGACTCCAACCAGCCAGCCGCCCAGCACGCCCATCGCCGAGAACAATGCGGCAAGCAGCGGCATCGAGATCACGCCGGCCAGGAAGCGGGGGGCGACGACACGGGCAATGGGATTGACCGCCATCATTTCCATGGCGGAAAGTTGTTCGGTTGCCTTCATCAATCCGATCTCCGCCGTAATCGCCGAGCCGGCCCGGCTGGCAAAGAGCAGGGCCGCCACCACGGGCCCAAGCTCACGCACCAGCGACAGTGCCACAAGCACACCGAGGGCCTCCGAAGAGCCATAGCGCTGCAGCGTATCGTAGCCTTGCAGGCCGAGCACCATGCCGACAAACAGGCCAGAGACCAAAATGATGATGAGCGAAAGGACGCCGGTGAAGTAGATCTCGCGAATGGTCAGGTGCAGGCGCTTCAGCGCCGTGCCGGAATACATCAGGGTCATGAACAGGAAGCGGCTGGCGAATCCCAGCCGCCACAAGCGTTCCGTTACCTGATGACCCAGTTTGCGCAGCAGGGCCGCAGGGGTCATGACCACCACCTTTGCCACCACCATTGCGGTTTGCCGGGTTGTTCCATCATTTCCTCGCGATAAAGAAGGGGGGCAGGATAATGGAAATTCATCGGTCCATCGATCTCGCCCCAGACGAACTGATGAACGAAAGGCTCGGTCGAACGCTTGATGTCCTCGGCCGTTCCCTCTGCCACGATCTTTCCATTGGCCATGAAGTAGACGTAATCGACGATTTTCAGCGACTCATGGATGTCGTGCGTCACCACGATGGAACTGGTGCCCAAGGCGTCGTTGAGCTTGCGGATCAGTTCGCCGATGATCGAGAGCGAAATCGGATCGAGGCCGGCAAACGGTTCGTCGTACATGATCAGCAAAGGGTCGAGGGCGATCGCGCGCGCCAGCGCCACGCGCCGCGCCATGCCGCCCGATAGTTCGGCGGGCATCAAGTGATGTGCGCCGCGCAGACCGACGGCGTGCAATTTCATCAATACCAGGTCGTGAATCATCTCTTCCGACAGGTCGGTATGCTCGCGCATCTGGAACGCCACGTTGTCGTAAACCGACATATCGGTGAACAGGGCGCCAAACTGAAACAGCATGCCCATGCGGCGGCGCAGCGCGTAAAGGCAGTCGCTGTCGAGTTCATGCACCGCCTGGCCTGCGACCCGGACCTCCCCCGAAGTCGGCCTGAGCTGGCCGCCGACCAGGCGCAAGGTCGTGGTTTTGCCGCAACCTGACAAGCCCATGATGGCGACGATCTTGCCGCGCGGGATTATCATATTGATCCCGGTGAGGATGGCGCGACTTTCGTAGGCGAAATTGAGGTCGCGAATTTCGACGAGAGGAGCGAGGGAAGCGGATGGCACCTGCAGGAAGACCGATGAACAAAGCCGGGCATTATACCTATCGCATCCCATCCCGTTGCGGAACATACCGGATAGCCGTAGCGCCATTATTCTCCCGTAGTAAAACAGCGGTCTTTCCGTGCGGATTCGACTCATGAACAGACTTTTATCGCCCCTTCTGCTGGCTCTGGCGGTTGCGGCATGCAGCAATATTCCGCTACCGTCTCCGGGCGACAGTCATCTGCGCGCCGAGAAAGTCGGCGCTGGCGCGACGGCACTCATTCCACCGCCGGTAATGCAGACCCAGTCCTTGCCGAAGCCGAAACCCGTCCCCAAAGCGGAAACTTACTCTGTCGTCGTGAATAACGTGAGCGTACGCGAACTGTTGTTCGCGTTGGCGCGCGATGCCAAGCTGAACGTGGATATCCACCCGGGCATCGAAGGATTTGTCACCCTCAACGCCATCGACCAGACCTTGCAACAGCTTCTTACGCGCATCGCCCGTCAGACTGACATCCGCTGGGAGCTCGACGGCCCCAACCTCGCTGTCATGCCCGACAAGCCCTACCTGAAGACCTACAAGATCGAGTTTGTAAACATGGCGCGCACCGTAAAGAGTTCGGTGTCCACGTCTACCCAGATTGCCAGCGGGTCCTCGGCCGTACCCGCCGGGAATGCAGGTGCGAGCAATATGGGGGGCAACACGGCGACCACCTTGGTGACCAGCGACACCAAGAACGATCTGATGGAAAGCCTGATCGCCAACGTCACGAACATCCTCCTGGAGGAAGACAAGTTGCGTTACCGTGCCCAGATTGACGCCGATGTCCAGGTGCGTGCCAGGACAGAAGGCGATGGCAAGCTTGCCGCGGGAATGTCCGCAGGGGGCAACGTAAAGCTTGAGACAGCGACGGGAGCCGTGACCGCAATAGCCGATCCCGCTGCCAACGTTGCCGGCAGCGGTAATCAGGAAGCTGAAAACCGGTCGGCCGCGCAAAAAAAATACGGCGAATATCAGCAGGCGGTGCATGTTTTTGCCAACCGCGAAACCGGCGTCTTGATCGTGCGGGCGACCAAGCGCCAACATGAAAAAGTCGGGGAATTCATCGATCAGGTCATGAATACCGCTAAACGTCAGGTGTTGATCGAAGCCACCATCGTCGAGGTTGCCCTCAACAACAATTACAAACAGGGCATCAACTGGTCGGCCTTGCGTAGCGGCGCCAAGGGATTCAGCTTTTCTCAGGCCGGCACCGCAGGCCTGGCTTCGGCGAACCCACTCAATGTATTCACACTTGCCTACGCCAACCCAACATCGCGAGTAGGTAATTTGGCCGCCGAAATCAACCTGCTCGAATCCTTCGGCAACGTTAAAGTGCTGTCCAGCCCGAAGCTGAGCGTGATGAACAACCAGACCGCTACACTCAAGGTTGCCGACAACAAGGTGTTCTTTACTGTTCGGGCCGACACCGTTCTGAGTGGCACTTCGGGTATCTCCACAACAAACATCACGACGACGCCGCAGTCCGTCTCGGTCGGCTTCATCATGAACGTCACTCCGCAGATCAGCGACGCCGATGAGGTGACGATCAACGTGCGCCCTACCATTACACGCATCACAGGCTACGTCGAGGACCCCAACCCGATGCTGGTCGCCGCCGGCGTGAAAAATCGCATTCCGGAAATCCAGACGCGCGAGATGGAATCCATCGTCAAGGTGCCGAGCGGCCAGATCGCTGTGATGGGGGGGCTGATGCAGGAAGAAATCAACAATGCTACCGATGCCATCCCCGCCGCCCACAATATCCCGATCCTCGGCAATTTGTTCCGCAACCTCAACGACAAGAGTAACAAGACCGAACTGGTGATCTTCCTGCGCCCCATTGTTGTCAAGGATGCCAGCCTTCACGGCGACTATGCGGATTACCGCGACAAGCTGCCCGGCGCCGATTTCTTCGAAAAGAATAATGTCGGCCCGTCCAGACAGGGGTTCGACGCCGGGAGTTCGCCGCAGTGAGCTTGTTGCTGGATGCGTTGCGGCAGGCCGAGCAGCAAAAGCAGCAGGGCAAGGAATTCACTCTGCCAGACCGCAGCGAGAACACCGCTCTGGCGCTCGAACCCCTTGCCGGGCCGGGTACGCCCCTGCCCGAACTTCCCGCCCGCCTAGAAGAACTGGACGACCAATTCGGTCCGACCGGTGCGATGCCGAAGAAATCCGGCCCTGCCAGCACGAGCATACAGGGAGCGGCTGCAACTCCGTCTCCACCGATGGCTGCCCCCCCGGCGCGGGAGGGATCGCCGCTTTACCCCGCCCGGCAGGTCCCCACCGCCGGCTACCCGTTCACCCTGATCGCCGGTATTGCAGGGGGGGTTGCACTAGCCGGACTGGGCGGATACCTCTATTCGCAGATGCCCGCACAAAGCAGTCTCGTGCCGTACGCTGCGCAGCAGCATCCACCTTCAGCGTCGCCGCCGCATCC
>CAZAWN010000005.1:19347-36434 GCA_964488825.1 uncultured Methyloversatilis sp.
TGGCGCTGGCCCGTACGCTCTGGCTGAAGATGCTCCGCACCGACCCTTTCGATCCCAATGCCCTGCACGGGCTGGCCGTCCTGGCACTGCGCGAGGGACGGGCGGACGAAGCTGCCGCGCTGTATCGCCGCGCGCTCGAAGCCGATCCGCACGATGCACTTGCTGTTGCCGGCTTGCTGCCTCTGGAGGGGATGGGCGATCCGCGCCAGGCGGAGCTTCGCCTGAAACGGCTGCTTGCCGATCAACCCGACGCTCCCCGTCCAAACTTCGCCCTTGCCAACCTGTTCGCCAGTCAAGCGCGCTGGGCCGAGGCCCAGCAGGCGTATTTCAAAGCCCACGTCGCCGATCCTGACAATCCCGACTTCCTTTACAACCTCGCCGTCAGCCTTGATCATCTGCATCAGCCCGGCCTCGCCGAACAGTTTTACACGCGCGCGCTGATCGCCGCCAAAACGCGGCAAGCCGCCTTCGATCCGGCTGCGGTCGCCGTTCGGCTGCAAGCAGCGCCCCCCGGACAACTTCAGTGAAGCCGCCGCCGCGGCCCGATTCCGCCGATACGCAGACATGAACGCCACCTCCCAACGCCAGCCGATCGGACAAGCGCTGATAGTCCGCGGCATAATCAGCGAAGATCAGCTGCGCATTGCTTTGCTCGAGCAGATGAAGACCAACCAACCGGTCGGCAAGCTGCTCGTCAGTCTCGGTTTCGTCACCGAGGCGACGCTGCGCGATGCCTTGGGCGAATCGCTTGGGCAGAAATCAATCGACCTGTCGCGCGCCACGGTCGCTCCCGCCGCCCTGCGTTTGGTACCCAAAGAGCTCGCCAAACGCCACCGCCTCTTGCCGCTCGATTACGACGCGGCACGCCACCGCCTGACGGTCGCCCTCGCCGACCATAATGACATCGTGGCACTCGACAAGTTGCGGGCGCTTGGCTCGCATGAGCTGAGCATCGAAACCGTACTCGCCGGCGAATCGGAAATCGCGCGCGCCATCGATCAGCATTACGGGTACGAATTGTCGATCGACGGCATCCTGCACGAGATCGAGACCGGCGAACTCGATGTGCGCAGCCTGGCGACCTCTTCGGACGAATACAGCCAGCCGGTCGTCCGCCTCATTGATGCCTTATTGACCGACGCGGTCAAGCGCGAAGCTTCGGACATCCATTTCGAACCGGAGGCGGGGTTCCTGCGCATTCGTTACCGCATCGACGGCATCCTGCGCCAGATCCGCGCCTTGCATAAATCCTACTGGGCGGCCATGGCGGTACGACTCAAGGTGATGAGCGGCATGAACATCGCAGAAACGCGCGCCCCGCAGGACGGCCGTATTTCCATGGTGATTGGCGGTCATGAAGTCGATTTTCGCTGCTCGTCGCAGCCTACCTTGCACGGCGAAAACATCGTGCTGCGCATTCTTGACCGCCAACGGGGCATCGTGCCGCTCGACCGCCTGGGTCTCGACGACGACCAACTTGCGCAATTGCGTCGCATGATGGCGCGTCCCGAGGGGATCGTGCTGATCACCGGTCCGACCGGCAGCGGCAAGACCACCACGCTCTATTCGATGTTGAACCACATCAACGACGAAGGCATCAACGTGATGACCCTCGAAGACCCGGTCGAATACCCGATGGCGATGATTCGCCAGACCACCGTGACGGAAGCCGGCAAGCTCGACTTCGCCAACGGCATCCGCTCGATGATGCGCCAGGACCCCGACGTGATTCTGGTCGGCGAAATCCGCGATGCCGAAACAGCCGAACTGGCTTTCCGCGCGGCGATGACCGGCCATCAGGTGTTTTCCACCTTGCACTCGAACTCGGCACTCGGCGCGATTCCCCGCCTGCTCGACATTGGCGTGATGCCCGAGATCGTCGCCGGAAATGTGATCGGCATCGTCGCCCAGCGTCTGGTGCGCAAACTCTGTCCCCACTGCCGCAAACCCTATACGCCCGGCGCCGAGGAACTGCGCGTGCTGGGTGCCGACCCGCTAGCGCCGACGCCGACGCTCTACCGTCCGGCGGGGTGCCAAGCATGTGATTATCAGGGTTACCGGGGCCGTCTGGCCATTCTGGAAATCCTGCGCATGGACGACGAACTCGACGAGATGGTGTTGCGTCACGCCACCCAGCGCGAGATGCGTCAGGCTGCCGCCGCGATGAATGTTCGCACCCTGGCTGAAGATGGCATCCAGCGCGTGCTGGCCGGCATCACTTCCCTTGACGAGGTCAAGCGGGTGATCGACCTGACCGGACGCATGTAAAAAACAGGATATGCCGCTCCACGCCTACAAAGCCATCGACCCTTCCGGCAAGACAGTGCGCGGGGAGATCGACGCACTCAATCTGCTCGACCTCGAGATGCGTCTGCGGCGCATGAATCTGGATTTGGTTACGGGCGCACCGGTCAAGTCCGGCTCATTCGGCAGTCGCTCCGTGCGGCGGCGCGAACTGATCACGTTCTGCTTTCACCTCGACCAGATGCTGCGCGCCGGCGTGCCGATCATCGACAGCCTCGCCGATCTGCGCGACAGCGTCGTCAACCCGCGTTTGCGCGAGGTGCTCGCCGACCTGATCGAAAGCGTTGAAGGCGGCAGAACCCTGTCGCAGGCGCTGGCGGGACATCCGCAGGTATTCGACGGGGTATTCGTCAGTCTGATCCATGCCGGGGAGGAAACCGGCAAGCTGCCCGAGGTGCTGCACAAACTGACCGAGTCGATCAAATGGCAGGACGAACTCGCCGCACAAACGAAAAAGCTGATCCTCTATCCGGCTTTTCTGGGCATCATCGTCGTGCTCGTCACCTCGTTCATGATGCTCTACCTGGTGCCCAAAATGGCGGTTTTCATCCGCAACATGGGTCATGAACTTCCCCTGCACACCCAGGCACTCATTGGCCTGTCGAATTTCTTTGTCGTTTACTGGCCGGCCTTACTGGCCGCAGTCGTCCTCGGCGCACTTGCGCTGGCACTCGGCCTGCGCTTCAGCCCGCGCCTGCGCGAGCGTATCGACGCCGCCAAGCTGTCCCTACCGTGGGTGGGAGACATCCTCAAGAAGATCATCCTGTCCCGCTTTGCCGACACCTTCGCGCTAATGTACGCCTCGGGAATTTCCGTGCTCGATGCGATTCGTTCCACCCAGGGCGTGGTCGGCAATGCGGTGATCCGCCGCGGGTTGGAACGTGCCGAAGAGTCGATCGGCAATGGCCTGAACATTGCCGTCGCCTTCCAGAACGTCGGCCTGTTCCCGCCTCTGGTGGTGCGCATGCTGCGCGTTGGCGAGAACACCGGTTCGCTCGACACGGCGCTCAACAACGTCAGCTATTTTTACAATCGCGACGTACGCGAATCGGTCGCCCGCATGCAGGCGATGATCGAACCGGCAGCGACGATCATCGTCGGCTTCATTCTCGGCTGGGTCATTCTCGCGGTGCTCGGACCGATTTACGACACCATCGCCACCCTTAAATTCTGATTGCCCGCCATGCCGACGCAACGCATTCTGTTTCTCGCCAATGCGCACCTGAGCGCCTACCGCGTCCAGTCCGGCGCGGTGGTGCAGGAAATGGTTTTTGCCGCCGATGCGGCCGGCCTGGCAGCATGCACCGACTATTTGCGCCAACACAGACGCAGCCAGTTCCGGCTGCTGGTGGATGGCGCCGACGAAAGTTTCCAGGTCGAGGACATACCTCACAGCTCGGGTGCGGATCGGCAGGCCATCCTCAAGCGCAAGATGGCCCAACACAGCTTCGCCTCGCCCTACGCCTGCGCGCACTCCTGCGGTCGACTGAAAAGCGGGCGGCGCGACGAGCGCCTGCTGTTCATGGCGTTTGCCCAGCCGCAGCAACTTGAACCCTGGATTGCCGCATTGCGGCACAGCGATGCCGTCCTGGCCGGAATCTATTCCCTGCCGCAGACGCTGATCGGCCTGCTGCCGGAAAAATCTGCTGAGACCGTACTGCTGACGACGTTGAGCAGCGCCGGCCTGCGCCAGACTTTATTCACCGAGGGGCGCATGCGCTTCTCGCGCTTGACGCCGCTGGGCCGTTTTGACGCGGAATCCTATGCGCATGCGGCGGCGGAAGAAGCGCTCAAGATGCATCAGTACCTCGCCGGTCAGCGCCTGATCGAGCGCGACAAGCCCCTGACGGTGCGGCTGCTCGCGCATCCCACGGCCCTGACGGCGCTGCGCGAACGGTGTCGCGACACGGCCAGCCTGCGTTTCGCAACGGTCGATCTGCTGGAGGAAGCCCGTCGCGCTGGTTTGCACACGCCGCTTGCCGAATCACGCGCGGATTTGCTCTGTTGCTACCTGCTGGCGAAGAAACCACCCGCCGAACAGTTCGCCCCACCGCATCTGCTCGATTACTACCGGCTCCGGCAGACTCGCTTTGCCTTGCACGTTGCCGCCGCCAGCATCCTGTTCACTGCCCTGGCGTTCGGCGCCCTGCGCACCCTCGACAATCTACGGAGGGAGGAAAGCAGCACGCTGGCGCGCGAACAGACGCAGCTGAATCTGGCGCAATACGCCGCCAAGATGCAGTCCCTGCCGGCCATGCCGCTCGGTATCGACGCCCTGCGTGCCGTCACCGAGCGTTACGACCAGGCGGTGTTGCGTGCGCAGGGGCCGACGCCTTTGCTGATCCAACTCAGCCGCACGCTCGATGTCTTTCCCGCCGTAACGATTGATCGCATCGAATGGAAGGTGGTCGAGCAGCTTCAGCCGTCCGGTGGCGGCCCGTTACTACCGCCGGCCCAGTTGGCTGGGCAAGGGATAGCCGGCCCCTATGCCCAGGCGACCGTCGTCGCGCGCCTGCCGCTTGCCCTGGCGGGCGATCCGCGCGGGCAAATGGCCCTGACGACCGAGTTCCTCGAACATCTGGTCCGGACGCCAGAGACGCAGGCGAGCTTGCTGCAAGCGCCGACCGACAGCCTGTCGGCGCAAGCGCTCAGGAGCAGCGATGCGGACAATCCGCTCGCCGCACCTGGATTCACTTTCCGGCTGGCGCGCAAGCTATGACCATCGATAACACAGGCTACGTCTCCGCCCTCAACCCGCGCCGGCTGGCCGGTAGCCTGCTGATCTTGCTGGGCGCCATGGTGCTGGCCGGCGGCATAACATTTGGCGTGCTGTATTACGGCAACCAGACCGAACGCAGTCTGCGCCAGGCGCAGGCCGAGCAGGCCGACAGCCGCCATCGCCTGGAACGCTTTCAGCAAGACGAGCAGGACATCCTGAAGCGGATCGAGCGCTACCGGGCGCTGGTTGCCGACGGGCGCATCCAGCCCGAACGACGTCTCGACTGGGTGGACAGCCTGCGGCGCAGCCGGGAGCAGCGACGACTGCTCGGCCTGGACTACGAGATTGCGCCGCAACGACCGCTCGATTCAGGGCAGGCGGCAAGCGACGGGCACCGGTTCTACGTCAGCCCGATGAAGCTCGACATGTTGCTGCTCCACGAGCACGACCTCCTCGGTTTGCTCGCCGATCTGCAAGCGCAGACCGCCGCACTCGTTGCCGTGCGGCACTGCACACTGGAACGGCTGTCCGCCGTTCCGGAAATCCGGCCGACAGCGCACTTGAGGGCGCAGTGCGAGATCGACTGGATTACGCTGCAGGAGGAGCCATGACCGTACCCCGCCACTATTGCGCTCTGCTGGCTGGCTGCCTGATGGTGCTTGCCGGCGCTGCTCGGGCGGGCCCGGTCACCACTGGCGATTCGGAACTCGGGCGATTGTTCCTGACGCCGGAAACGCGCGCCACGCTCGAACGCCAACGCCGCACCGAACAGCCGGCAGCGCCGCCCGTCGCCGGCGCGCCCTTGCGTCTGGACGGCGTCGTGGTGCGCTCATCGGGTGCCTCGACCGTCTGGATCAACCGCCGGCCGCACGCCGGCAACCCAGGCGAGAAAGGAATCGCGGTGTCGGCTTCGCCCCGTCAGCCCGGCAAGGTAAGGGTTTCTTCCGGGGAAACACCCGCGGTCGACCTCAAGGTGGGCGCGACACTCAACCCGGCGACGGGCGAGCAGCGCGGCGTACTGCAAGACGGCGAAATCCGCGTGCGTCCCGCGCGGCAACCCTGAAACTCGGCGATGGCGAGACGGCACCTGCAGCGATTCCCGCGCGGCGCGGCGCTGCTGATCTTGATGATTCTGCTGGTGATGGGGTCGGTGACCTGGTTTGTCACCCATCTGACGCCGCGCGACCAGGAAGCGGCGCGAGCACGCCAGACGGCGGAAGCGCTGGCCCAGGCGCGCGATGCGCTGATCGGGTATGCCTTGAGTTTTCGCGATGCGCAAGCCGCCCTCACTCCACCCAAGCCCGACCGCATGTATGGTTACCTGCCGTTGCCTGATCTGGGCAGTTCGCGCAATCAGAACCTCGATCCGGCCTGCCTGGGCGTCGGTGGTGCTCCGCTCGAAGGCTGCGACGCCAACTACTTCACCGGCCTGACGTTCGATGTCCGGGGGATCGGCTCCAGCGTGGTCGGCCGCTTTCCCTGGCGCACGCTGGGCATGCCGCCCCTGCGCGATGGTCACGGCGAATGCCTGTGGCTGATCGTGTCCTCCCTGCACAATCGCATTCTTCGCGCCACCCCGCCCCCTGAATTCCCTCTGCCGCCCATGAATTGGGATACCCTCGGGCAGTTCGACATCGTAGTCGCCAACGGCACGAATGCCCTGAGCAGCGCCCTAGCCAGCGCGCACGACCGTCCGGTCGCCGTTATCTTTTCCCCTGGCCCGCCGCTGCCCGGCCAGGATCGCAGCCGCTCGGCCAGCGACGATGTCAGCCAGTGCGGCGGAAACTACCACGCCGCGAACTACCTCGACCCGGTGACGGCCAGCACGCTGGGCGGCGTCAGCAACTACCTGTCGGGTACCAACTCGGCCAGCGGCAGCACCGGCGATTCCGACCCGGCCAACGACCCCGACGTACCCAAAGCCTTGTTGCCCGCCGGCAAACTGTTCTCGGACGGCGGCACGTATCGGGCAAGCGGTTGCGACGGTGCGAACTGCATCCTGCTCGCCAACGATAGCGGCCTGGCCTTGACCCCGGCCGACCTGTTCGGCGCGATCCGCAAAAATGCGAATTTCCGTATGGACATCGATAGCCTGCTCGACCGGATCGCGCAGTGCCTGAGTGACGAGATCGCCGCCGGCGGCGCCCCCGTCCAGGGCAGGATTCCCGGCGCCAACGACCATGCCTGTTATGGCAACAACGTACATCCCCTCGGTTACTTCCCTCACTGGCGCGAGTTCATCTTCGTTGCGCCGAACGCTTCAGTAAATGGTACGGCCTGCGCCGGCGCCCTGCTGTTCGCTGGTCAGCGAGCGACCGGCCAGACACGTATCAGCGTCAGCGACAAGGCCGACCCGGCGAACTATCTCGAAGGCACAAACCTCGCCCAATTTCTTTCGGGCGCCAACCAGTTTGCAGGCGCCGATAGTCTTGGCTGCGAATGTACGACGGCCAGCCAGGATATTTTGCGCTGTCTGCACGTCGGCGGCAGCCTAAGTGAAGTCGGCTCCCCCGCCCTCGCCGCGCTGGGCGGCCAACTTGTCGATTACAACCCGGCCAGCCGCACGCTCACGCTTGGCCGCATCTACTCCATAACAACCGCACAACGCACGGCTAACGCCAGCGCTTTTTTCGGCTGCGGCTGGACGCCGGAGGCGCGCACCGTCAGCAATGGCCTGCGCAGCTATTTCAAATTCCGCATTCGCGACACCGGCGAAGGTTTCGTCTTTGCCATCCTCGATGGTGAGCGCAATGCCGCCAACGTCTGCGGCTCCGCGCGCCAGCATCTCGGTTATTCGGGCAGCAACGGCGTTACCCCGGCCATCGTCTACCCGAAAATCGGCATTGAAATTGACACCACGCAAACTGCCGCCCAGCGGGGAGCGATGAACCCAGCCGCAAGCAATGCCCTGGAAAATGGCCGCAGCGATCCGAACTACACCGGCGGCCACGTCGGCATCGTCTATTGGGGCGGCGAATCCTCTATCGCCACAGGCGGCGCCTGCCCTTGCGCCGCACCGCGCGTCTGTCAGGCCGGCGCCTGCTATCTGCCGCAGGAATTCGACGACAACGCCCACGGTGCACCTGTCCTCCTGCCGGCTTCCCGACCGCCGCCACGCAATCCGGTCGCTCCTGCCCTGCCCACACAAAGCGCAGGGGTATTCAAGCTTGATGCCAACCTGAGTAGCATTCCAGCCAACCAGGACATTCATGTGCGTGTTGAACTTACTCGCAGCGCCACCGATACCACCAACCGCAGTACGACCTGGCGGCTGGAAGTCTGGCTGCTGAAAGACAGCGCGACCGACGCCAACCGGATCACGGCGATGAAAAACACCACGCGCGCCATGGCGCAGCTTTACCCTGGTTTCGCCGCCCATCTGAGCGATACGCCGACCCTCTACGACCTGCAAGGCGGCGCCTGCACTGTCGATTCTGACTGCGGGGCGGGGCAAACCTGTTCCGGCGCCGACAACCGGTGTTACGCTCCCGCCTTGCGCCGCGCCCGCCTCGGCTTCACCACTGCACAAAGTACCGCCGCGCGCGATCAGATCATCGACATTACCGACTTCTTCACAACATGGATTCCCTAAACCATGCCGTCCCGCCAGCGCCGACTTTCACCCGTCGGCTGCACGGCTTTACCCTGACCGAAATGGCAGTGGTGCTTTTCATCGTTGCCCTGCTGATCGGCGGCATGGTGCTGCCACTCTCGGCGCAGCGCGACCTGCGCGATGCAGGGGAAGCCCGCAAACAGCTTGCCGAGAGCATTGAAGCACTCTACGGATTTGCCGCCAGCCGACCCGGAAAACCGCATCTGCCCTGCCCGGACACCGATGCGGATGGGATGGAAAATCGTAATCCTGATGGCTCGTGCGGCACTATCTTCGGGGATCTGCCCTGGGTTGACCTCGGCATCGGGCGACGCGACGCGTGGGGCGCACACCCGCTGCGCTACGCCGTGACTCCAGAATTCGCGCACTCAACTGGCTTTGCCCTGCTCACGGCGGGTACCCTGCGCGTCTGCGCCGACACCAGCTGTACGGCGAGCGTCGCCACGCGCATTCCTGCCGTTGTCTATGCCCAAGGAAAAAATCTCGCCAGCGAGCAGCAGCCTGCTGCCACCCCGCCAAGCTTCATCGATATGCCGCCGACGGCGACTTTCGACGATATGGTCGCCTGGCTGCCGTCGGCCATCCTGAACAGTCGTATGATCGCCTCTTGTCGTCTGCCCTGAAGGCGGTTGTCAGACGGTCTTCGCACACTTACAATCCGGCTTCGCGCGGGCGTCGTATAACGGCATTACCCCAGCTTCCCAAGCTGATGACGAGGGTTCTTATTGCAGGCTAACTCAGATGCACCTTATAATCCCTCTACGGCGACCGTCGTGCGGGTGTAGTTCAATGGCAGAACGGAAGCTTCCCAAGCTTCATACGAGGGTTCGATTCCCTTCACCCGCTCCACTTGACAGGGGTTGTTGTTTTTCGGCTACGTGATTTCTCTTCGTAATGCGCATCTGAGTTGCGCATTACGGTAGCCTGTGCTACGCTGGCTTTCAGTTGCATATTATGTGCAAAGGAAGCCAGTGTTTAGGAACGTCACGCTGTTGGAAACGGAACTCAACGGTAAGCAGTCATATCGGTTGCTGGATCCCGATGGCCGGTCTGTTCCAGCATTCGATGTCTTCGCAAAGACCCTCGAACGCCGGTCGGTCAATACGCGCAAGAACTACCTTCGCTGGCTTGCTGAGTTTTTTGACTACCTGTTTGAGGCAGCGGCTTGGTCGGCTGATGGCGAAGCCATTAGCCAAGAGGCTCTGATCGCAATCGTTGAGGCCTATGACGATTATCTCGTTCTAGGCGCTGAATCCGGCAACCCTATTGCACAACGCATCAGCCAGGCGATGCCGTCCCCGCGTATATCAAAAACGTCGTCGGGAACGAAGCACGCGGCGATACGAAAATTCCTGAAGTTGTCCGAACGCATTCGCCTGCAAATGCTGGAACTCACGAACGCAGGGTTCCAGGCGGGTGAAGTGTCCAAGCAAAAGCTTATTGCCGGACTCGGTGAACGCCGGGAGCCTACCTCCTACGAACGACAGTCCATGGTGCGCAACTCGATGTTGGCTGGATGTATTGCGAGGGGTCCGCAGTTGGTTGAGGAAGGGATTCTGCCGACATCCACCCCTGACATTTCATATGAGCACGAGCGCGCGTTCCCGTTTGACAAGGTGGGGGATGTCCTAAATAGGATGACCACCTACCGTGATAAAGCGCTGTACGCGTTCTGTGGTGCAAGTGGGTGCCGTGTCAGTGAGGCACTGCAATTACTTTGGGACGATATAGATACAGCCGCACAGACAGTCCGCCTCATTGACCCCAAGAGTAGGCCGCATTCACCCTCCTATTTGGCGCTACCGCCTGGTGAGCGCGATCGCCTCGTCTGGAAAGGGCGAGCAACATCGCTGTCTTTGCTGATAGATCCGTTTTCCACAGCATTTTTTGAGGCTTTGGCTTTGTACTTGCGACATGAGTACGTTCCCCACGGACGACATAAGTTTGTCTTCCAATACACGCACGAGGGTGAAGCCGGGCGCCCGTATTTTCTGGCTGCAGCCTCGTCACGAAATGCGGTGCTGAAGCGCGCGATAAAACTCGCTGGGGTGTCCGGTGTCGAAGGCCCACATTCCCTGCGCCACATGTACGGAACCTATCTGCTGAACTACTTTCCGCGTCCCGATGGAACATACGGTTTGCCATTGGGCATCGTTCAGAAACTGCTGGGCCATAAGCAGGTAAAGGATACGGCGAAATATGCGCGCTACGACAAAGACCTGGTTGAAGCGGAATTGCGGTACGCCAACATGATGCTCTACGGTAATGGCGAAGTGAAATCAATTAATGAATTGAAACGAAATGCACTATTGGTAAAGCTGCGGCACGTTGAAGATCAGCTCTCAGCTGAATCGGATAAGGACTGAGGGGCAATGATTAACGCGACCAAAGACCTACTGGTATTTATTCAGACGGGCGAACAGCTCAATAACAGCATCATTGCCTCACTTAAGTTAGCAAGCAAATGGATTCTGCAATCCTACGGTTTGGAGAATCTGGACTTAGAACGAGTCAATACGAAGTCATACAAGGAAGCCATCGTTCCAGCATTGGTTGCAGGGTATATTCTGCGAAATAGGGATAACGAATTTACAGAGGATTATGTTTTGGCTGCGTACGAATTAGTCAGCGCAGAGCTAAACGACATTCCCCCGTCCCTGTATTCCCAACTAACGATTGCTGAAACGTATGGCAAACGAGCCTACCGAATATCGTATTTGAAGTCATTGAGACGTGGCTTTTCCGCCTTTCTTATTGCTTTACACACTCGACGTGCAATTGTGTTGCCGCACGGATTCACATGGCCTTTGGGGCTCCACTACAGCAAAGTCGGTACGATTCTTAGTCGTCGTGAGATATGCCCTTTAGATGAACTCCCCGAACTACTCAGATTCGTGCGTTCATTGGATCACCAAGACGAGGAACAAAGCGCGACAGTATTTAAGCCTTCCACCCGTTCTGAGCGTAAACGGTTTTCCTATTACGCGCTGCACATTATCATCGCAACAGGTTGGTTGACACTTGAAGATGCGAACTACGATGATTTGGTTGTGATGTATGAGGTAAACGAGAAGAATCCATTTTCACACTGTAACCTTGCTTGTTACATGATCGCCGACATACTTGAAAGGGAGTATCAGTCGCGTTCTCCTATCACGGCCGCCGGATGGCAAGCGCACTTAGCCAAAGCAAGATTGGTTCTACGAAAGCCAGATTTTGATGAAGCACTCTATAACAGTGGCAGTAGCGATACTGTCACACTTGAACATGCATTGAATATACAGACCAATCAAATGGCGCCAGAGAATCTTGAAATGCTTACTCGCCTGCCCGGATTGGCCGTTAATGTATCAGCGATAACCAAGACATGGCTTACTGCTGAGAGGGCGTATCTCAGAAAGGTTAGGCGCGAAAGTGAGAAGCAACGAATCCTAGCATTGGGGCTCCTGAATACCTACCTGTTTGGCTATCTGACATACTGGCTTGCTGCTCATTCAGAGTTCTCATATGCATTTCCAGATGCCCCAAACAAGCTGCTCAGTGCGGTCTTTGTTTCTGAGCTTGGATTGCTCGAGCACCAAAATAGACCAATTACCTTAGTCGAGTTCGTTAATGCGTTAGCCACGAAACGAGAATGGCTTGATACGACCCTTTACAGCAATCTAAAGCAGATATGGGTATTTTTCGAATTTGTCGAGCGAGCCGGGGACCAATTACCAGGATGTGCTGGTTTTCAGCAGCCATTGAGTCAGCACGATTTCCCCCCTACTACTCGCACGTACGGAACTACGAAGCGTCCAATTCCGCGCCGTGTATTTAAGCTCTTTATTTCCTACATTGAGGCAATAGCGGAGCTCGCCAACGTCCTATTGTCACGCATCCTTTCTGGCGCCACACCCGAGTCGCGAATGGGATTACTGAAATCACCATCAACGACTCTCGACTGTTTTGAGCTACAAGATGTCTTCGGTTTCATCCCAGTTTTGTTTCACCAAGGCAAGACAATTCCGCTTCGCCGTATTCCCAACGTCCTATGCGTTAATCGGAGGCGCCTGAGTGATGGACGCGACTTGAGAATTCCACACCCCCATTCCCTGCACCAAATACTTGTAGCTCTCTATACGGGTCTCCGCCATAACCACATTCAGTGGCTGGATGCAGAGACCTTTGATTGTCGTGTTGACGCAGAGGTAGGTAAGCACGAATACGCTGAATTGCACGTCAATACCGATAAGGTGAAGAGTACGGCATGGCAATCACATGTCAATTTCCGTGTGATAGAAATACTGAGGGCCCAACTGGCGTGGCGTCAGTTGATCGGCGAGCCTGGATTCAGCAATAAGGTGTTCTACAATAATAATAAGCGTAGCAAATGGGGTCAGTTTTACGCTCTATTTGCAGACTCTAGGGATGGTGCGCCACACACTGATGGCATTTATGGCTCGGTATGGTCGTCCTTGCTAAGTGGTGTTCAAACCATGCTGCCAAAGGTTGGAGAAAACAATCTAATGTTGGTGCGGCTTCTGCCGAGTTCGATTTCTTACGACGATCCTGACCAAGCTCAAAAACTGCATGAATACGGTCGCCAACAAAAACGTGTTTGCCGTCTCATGCTTAAATCCGACATCACACCGCATAGCGCGCGCGTCAGTGTTGTCTCGCACGCCATTTCCATCTTGCCTGCCGATCTGATCGGACGCTATTGGACAGGGCAGACTGAAGCAACTGTTTATCACTACGTTGTACCTGATGAGGGTGAAATCAACGCCGAACAGCAGCGACAAAATCTGATGTTGAGGCAACACGGTTATGAGCAGGGCTACGAAGCCATGCTAGCGGCGTCGCCGGGTCGTAGGTACCCGTTTATCAAAGCAGATGACGTTAACTCAAGGTTAGCGCAGAGCCTCCAGACGGATGTGGAGGAAACAATCGCTGCATACGGTTGCGTCAGCCTGAGCCTGAACGGAGACACAAAGACGGGTTTAGACGTTCTAAGGGAAACCCGGGCACTCGGTGCCGTCTTCAATAAGACAGAGATTTGTCCCTACGGCAACCAATGCCCACATGAGGTCGTAGTCGCCTTGAAGGGGTTCCGACGATGTGGCCCTTGCCATTTTGCAGTACGGTCAATTGAACATGTGCAGGCCATTTCAGCGAAAATTCGACAGGTGCTGGAGGGCCTCGACGAAGTTGAGGCGCGGCTCGACGCCACCGACTCTGAAAACTTGACCGCTGATGAGTGGGACGCACTTGCGAAGAACCGGGATGTGCTGGCGGAAGACCTCGGTGCATGGCAAGTGTCGGCAGAGGTGCTGGAGGTTATGCGTCAGCGTGTCGATGCCGGAGTGAGTACAAAAACGTGGCATATCCAACGGCCGGAGATTATTGAGCAGCATCTGAAGCGCGCGTTGTTCCCCACTGAAGCGACGGACTATCTGCTGGCGCGCCTGCACGAGTCAGAAGCGTTTCCCGCACTGGAAAGTCCCCAGATCAGGGCGAAATTTGATTTGCTGCGACGTAACCTTTTGGCCAATACAGGCAACATCCGGGAGGCGTTGCGGATGGAACAGCCTACTAATCCGGCCGCGGAGTGCAGGGGGTTGATTAGATCAATCGCCGCAGCGCACAAATTAGGAATTGAGGATATCCGGCGGATGATGGATGGGGGCGCGGCGGACGCCATCCCCGCGAGAGAGCTTCGCTTGCTCCCATCGGAGATTTCCTGATGAAGAAAACTCCAGCCGCTATTACCGCAGGGCAGAAGTCTACAAAGCGAACTTCGAACCCATTTATGGGCTATCAGAAAGCGCACCTGGCAGAGCGGGAAAAGGTGATAACTCGCTATCTGACATCCTTGAAGCGAACACGCGCCAAGTTTGAGTACATAACCGATCTAGCTAAGTCAGTCGCGGAGCAAGTGGCATTGAGTGAAGGCGGTCCGTGCAGTTTCACAACAATTTTGCGTAATAAACGGTACAAAGCTCTGCTACACAATTTCATGATTGGGCAGGCGGGGATAGATAAAGCCAACGTGTCAGAGCCGGTGGCGCAGGCAGTGATACATGCGGTTGAATTGGACTTGAGTATCGCGAAACGGGAAAACGAGCGACTCAGGGCCTACGTGCAGGACTTGGAGCGGCGTCTGCAGGAAAAAAATATCCCAATCTCACCTCTCTCAACGGAGGTTCAGGCCAAGGGTTCCGAAGAGCAGATGGCCAATCGACTGATCAACGAAAAAGCTCTGGTTTGCAAGTCGCTATGGATACTGCTTGAGCACTTGAAGGATCTATTGGCGATTGATTCTGAACGCAGTTGCATCGTTGACCTGGCAGCACCTGTTCGTAAGAATGTTGTTGTTGAGGCCGAGATCGCGGCACCATTCTTTGAATGGATGCGCCAGAACGCTGGCATCGGAAAGTAGGCCGATATATGACCAATAATCTTAGTGGGCGTGAGATTGCCGCTAACAACCTCCGACGCTTCAATTCATGGATCTCGGAGCGAGATGCTACTCTCGACTGGTCCGGCTATGTTCGCCAAGGCAAGCTCAACCGTTCCGAGATCGCAAACGAGTGCGGCTTTGCTCTTTCGGTGATACGGCAGAATCCAGCGGTTAAATCGGCTCTTGAGGCGCTGGAAACTCGCCTCCTTGCCTCCGGTGTTTTACAACCCGTAAAAACCGTTTCTAGCCCCTCTATTGAGACCGGTGTCGATGCCACCAACCAGTTCATCGACAAGCGGATCATGGCCGCCAAAGGCAAGGCCGAGGCGCGGGTCAAGCAACTTGAAGAACAAAATGCAGCCCTCAAGGCAGAGGTGCGCGATCTCAAGGAACAACTCAGGACCTACCGGCATCTGGACGAACACCTGCGCACCACCGGAAGGTTGCTGCACGCATGAGCGATCTATCCGTCCAACTCCGCATTACCTCCGTCCGCAGCCGTGGCCGGTTTGGCGGGGTGATCTTCTCAGGCAAGACCGACGAAGGGCATCAGTACGTCGCCGTATGCGACCACAAGCTGGTGCCTGATTCGTCGTTGGTTGATAAAGGCCAGAACTGGGCGGTGCGGGGAATACCGACCCTGCGTGAATCGGTTGGCAGCAATGGCTTTAAGATCAAGGAGACCCAGATCGATGCCGCCGAGGCCGAACTGGTTCGTCCGTCCGGCCGCAATATCATCGCCTGGATTGCCGAGTGCCCTGACATTGCGGGGATCGGTCAGGTTAAGGCCACCAAGCTCTATGACCGCTTTGGCCCCGCCCTGGTCGATCACATCGAGCAGAAGAACATCGCCGCACTAGCCGAAGTAATCAGCGAGGATGCTTCCGAACTTCTTTGCCATGCGTTCACCAAACATCAAGTCGCCAATACTCTGCTCTGGCTGGATCGCGTTGGCATCCAGCGCCGCATCGGAAAGAAGGTCACCGACTTTTACAAGGACAAGGCACAGAACAATATAGAGACCAACCCCTACGTCCTGATCAGTTTTGAAGCCAATTGGAAGGCCGTCGATGAATTGGCGCGTCAGCGGTTTGGCATCGCGCTGGATGATCCGCTTCGTTTGAAGGCAGCCATTGAAGAATCGCTGTATCGCGGATTGAAAGACGGCCACACCTGTTTGCCGATGAGCGAGCTTAGAACTCGCCTTAGTAACTTACTTGGCAACTCACTTGCACTTGCTGATCATGCGCTAGCCATTGGTGCAACCAGCTCTCAATACCGTGAGATCGACGGGGTGTATCAACCGACTGGCACCTACCTGATCGAAAGCTACCTCGCTAAACGGCTGCATGAAATGGTGGCGGGCGAGGATGCCAAAGGACAAGCCGGACTTTTCTCGCAGCTTTCCGGCAATCTGCGCACCGTCGATTTGATTCTCGACACCTACGAGCGAGCGCATGGCATCACGCTTTCTGATGAACAGCGCCATGCCGTGCTTAGAAGCGCGGGAACTCACCTGAGCCTGATTCTTGGAGGAGCAGGTACAGGCAAAACGACCGTACTCAAGGCGCTATATGAAGTGCTGGAAGAGATGCAGCCAGGACTCGTCATCTATCAGCTTGCACTGGCTGGACGAGCCGCGCAGCGTATGGCTGAGGCCACCGGCCGCGAGAGCATGACCATTGCCGGATTCCTAACCAAGACCGATCCGGCCACGATCAGCATCGGATCAGTGATAGTGGTGGATGAAATGAGCATGGTCGATGTGATCCTGATGTACCGACTATTGCGTCACATTCCATCGGGCGTCCGCTTGATCCTGGTGGGCGATCCGAGCCAGCTTCCTCCGATTGGCCCCGGCCTGGTGTTGCATGCTTTGGCTGTGCTGTCCTCGATCCCGCAGACTGAATTGAAGGTCGTCAAACGCCAGAGCAGTGCCAGTGGCATCCCGCAAGTGGCGGCTGCGATCCGCAACCATCAATCGCCTTCATGGGCGGACTACACTGGAC
>CAZAWN010000006.1:0-17553 GCA_964488825.1 uncultured Methyloversatilis sp.
GTCACCATCTTCAGCGCATTGTCCTCGCAGACCGTCACGCACAGCGCGCAGCCCTTGCAGGTGTAGGGATTGATGGTGATCGAGAAGAGGCCGCCGCTGCCCTTGGCCTTCTTTTCCTTCTGCGTCCAGTAGGGCTTGGTGGTGCCGAAGGCGAAATCGCCCAGTTCCTTCGTGAACAGCTTGAACTCGGCGCCCATC
Organism: uncultured Methyloversatilis sp.; assembly: GCA_964488825.1. Taxonomy (GTDB): domain Bacteria; phylum Pseudomonadota; class Gammaproteobacteria; order Burkholderiales; family Rhodocyclaceae; genus Sulfuricystis. Next base: position 199 of record CAZAWN010000006.1, read on the forward strand.
TTTTCCCATTCGTCCTCACCCGCCTCGGCCAGGGTTTCCTCAATGGCCTTGTCGACCAGCGGACGCACGGCAACGCCGTCGCCACCGCCGACCAGAGCGCGCAGCTTTTTCTCCAGCGTGCGCACACCGCGGCGCAGATAGCGCGTCGGAGTGCCCTGCGACTCGATGCGATTGACGGCAGTATTGAATACGTCGCCAATGGTGCTCACCAACCCCGGAATTGCCGAGTCCGGACATTCGACGTAGCAGTTGCCGCAGGCCGTGCAGTTCTCGGCGATCCACACCGGATGCTCGAAGCGGATGCCGGTCATGTCGCGGAACACGCCGGTGGCGGCCGGCATCAGCGACGCACCGATGAAGGGATCGACGAGGTTGTCCGAACCCTTGCCGGTCAGGTAGAAGTTGCCGGTCTGTTCCCAGAAGCGGTGGATGTCGGCCACCTTGCCGTCGCTGGCGGGCAGTTCGCCCAGCATGATCGGCAGCCCGGCATCCTGCTTGGCCAGCAGCTTGCGCGTCGCGCCGACCTGCTTGTCGGTAATCTCGATCAGCTCGGTAAAGCCGCGCTTGACCACGCGCAGGTTGTCTTGCACGACGCGCGCGCCCTTGCCGCCGAACTTGGACTGCAACTGCGCCTCGATCGCCGCAAACAACGTGGCTTCGGTGAGGCCGGCGTTCGCCATGGTCGGGCTGGCGGCAAAGAAGGCGCCCTGGAAGGCGATGCCCTGCATGCGCAGTTGCAGATCGGCCGAACCGGCTTCTTCGCGTGCCACCTGGAAAGCATCGATATGGAAGACATGAATCTCGTTATCGACGATGAATTTCTGCGCCCACAGCGGGAAGCTCGCCCAGGTCTCGTCGCCGAGATTGGACTGGATGATGAAGACGCCGCCCTTCTTCAGGCCGGACAGCGGATTGCTATGGCCGAACACGTTGGGGTCGGGCGAAAGCACGACATCGACGTAGGTGTATTCGCAGTTGATGCGGATCGGTTCCGGCGCGGCCGACAGGTAGTATGTGGTCGGCTGGCCCTTCTTCTCGGAGCCGTATTTCGGATTGGCCTTGATGTCCCAGCCGAGCAGTTCGAACAGCGTCATCGCCAGGTTCTTGCCGGTGGTGATCGCGCCCCAGCCGCCGACCGAGTGCATGCGCACGGTGATCGCGCCCTTGGGCAGCAGGTTGGGATTTTCCGAACCGCGCACCGCCAGTTCGCGAATGCGCGGATACTTTTCCTGCAGGTCCTGCTGGTGAATCTCGTCCTTCGGATTGAAGGGGTCGCGCACGAAGTCGACAGAGAGATAGAAGAACTTGCGCTTCGGGCCATCGGGCAACATGTTCTCCACGGCGCCGACCAGCGCTTCCGGCTGCATGTCGCGCGAGCCAAGGCCGAAACAGCCCGAATACAGGCGCGGCATTTCGCCGGCGGCAAAGCTGGCGTAGCCGGGGTAAGGCTTGGCCTCATTGATGGCCAGACCGTTCTCCAGGCACTTGGTCACCGTCGCGCGCACTTCGCGGATCAGCGGCAAGTCTTCGGCGAGCGGCTGGTCGGTGCGCTCGAGCACCGCCACGCCCTTGCGGCCCTTGAGAATCTCGCCGAGCAGGTCGCCCGGGAAGGGACGGTACATGGTGACATTGACGACGCCAACCTTGAGGCCGCGCGTTTCGCGCAGGTAATCGGCAACACACTCGGCCTGCACGATCATGCTGCCCATGCCGACGATCAGGTAGTCCGCATCCTCGATCTTGTAGGTGGAAACGCGCTGGTAGTGCCGTCCCGTCAGCGCCGAGTATTCGGCCATGCAGGCGTCGGTGAGGGCGGGAATATGGTCGAAGAAGTAGGGACGCTGTCCGGCAACGGCCTGCATGTAGGCATCCTGGTTCTGCACCAAGCCGGAAACCAGCGGCACATCGACATCCCAGATCGCCGGCACGCGCCGGCGCTTCGGACCGTAGAGCATCTGCTGCGCCGGCGTCGGCGTGTCGATGATGTCGTCCGGCTTGCCGCAGAACTCGGCGACCAACGCACGCTCGGGCAGCACGCAGGATTCAATCAGGTGGGTGGTGAGGAAACCGTCCTGGCCAATGATCGCCGGAGTCAGCGACAGTTCGGCTACTTTGCGACCGATCAGGTTGAGGTCGGCGGCCTCGGTGGCGCTTTTCGCCATCACCTGGATAAATCCTGTGTCATCGACGCAGTGGTAATCGTCGTGGCTGCAATGGACGTTGAGCGATGCCTTGGTGATCGCCCGGCAGCCCATGTTGAGGATATAGGGCAGGCGCTTGCCGACCGCGCCGTAGAGCGACTCGTGCATGAAAGCGACACCCTGCGCCGACGAGAAGTTGGTGGCGCGCAGGCCGGTCATCGCCATGCCAGCCGTCACGCCCGCGGCGGCATGCTCGGATTCGGGCTCGATGAAGATCAGCGGCTTGTTGCTGATGTTGAGGTGCCCCTGGGCAACCGCCTCGGCCCAGAATTCGCCCATCTGCGTCGACGGGGTGATCGGGTAGGCGCCGGCCGCATCGGACGACTCGCGCTCGACATGGATGACCGCCGTGTTGCCATCGACCGCGTCGCGGACGCCGGGATACTTGACCTGCTCGGCGGCCTGGCCGGCGGCGCTCTTGTCGGACTTGAACAGCTTCGTCAGCATGATGCACTCCCTATTGATTTCGTATTCATTGCAGTTGCGGCAGCGCATCCTGCCGCAGTATTTTTTTCGCCGCTGCCCCCTTGGCCGTGCGGTTGGGGGTGTCGAACCAGACGATGGCCCCGGTTGGGCAGCGCTCGATCGGGCCGCGCGTCGCCCAGTTATTGAGTTCGTAGCGGATCACCGCCAGATTGCCGTCCAAGCGGATCAGACCGGGCGCCGCGTCGGACACGCACTTGCCGCAGGCCGTGCAGGCCACTTCGCAAGACGCTTCCGCGGTATCCCCGTCGGCCTGGTTCTTGCACGCTACCCAGAGCTTGCGGCTGACAGGCTCAAGTGAGAACAGACCCTTGGGGCACACCTCGACGCAATCGTTGCAGGCCGAACACTTGTCGGCATCGACCACCGGCAAACCATGATGGTCGAGATGGATGGCATCGAAGTCGCACACCACCTCGCAGTCGCCAAGGCCCAGACAACCCCAGGCGCACTCCTTGCCGCCGCCGCCCACCACGGCCGCGGCGCGGCAGGTTTTCAGCCCGGCATAGCGGGCGCGGATAAAAGCGACATGCGTGCCGCCGGCGCAGGCGAGCCGCGCAATCTTCTTTTCGATTGTGCCTGCGGCAACGCCGAGCAGATCGGCGATGTCCTGCCGCTGCTGCGGCGAACTGACCGTGCACAAGGCGGGAACCACGGTACCGGAGACGACTTTCTCGGCGAAACTACGGCAGCCGGGTTCTCCGCAGGCGCCGCAATTCGATTTCGGCAGCAGGTCTTCGACCTCGCCGATGCGCGGGTCTTCATAAACAAACAACTTGCGGTTGGCAAAGGCCAGCACGGCGGCGAGCGCAATGCCCAGCACGGCCATGAAGCCGCCAGCTACTGCCAAACTCGACCATGATCCCATTAAGACCGCACCATCCCCTAAACTGGCGCAAGGAATAACTCTGCGCCGTGACCGAACCGCTGCGCGACAAAACCGCCTCAGCCCAACACGGGGCGGAAATGGCGTGCGCAACGAGCTGAGCGGTAAATCAAGACACACGCCTTGCGGGCATGCGCCTCGACGACCATCACGGCGGGCCGGCGGATTGCCAGCCTGCGGGGCGAAAAGGCGGCGTATCGCCTCTTCCGGATTGCACGCTCAGGGTTGCGCCCCGCGCGTGATCGTGATGGCGGGCAGTATAGGTAATAATGCGGCGGCGCAACAAGCAATGGTTTTTATGTTGGTCATAAATCCATTTTCTGAGCAGGTACTTTTCCGATATTCACCTCCCGCACTGTGAAACCCGTCGCACAGCCGGGGTTCAGTGTTGGAGTTTTGGAAACTGCAGCGTGGGCGTATCATCAAGCTCAACTCCTGAACTATCTGGCAATTTCACTCCCTACTACGCCAACATTTCTCGAATACGATGAGGTATCCAATTGTTGCCAGGGCTTGATCGAAAGCGGTTTAAACAAGGCGAGACTATCTTTCTGCGTGGAGAGACGGGTGAGTGTGCTTATCTGATTGAATCGGGTTTGGTAGAGATTCTCTCCCCCGATAGCACCAAGGTCATTTGCTGTTTGGGAGCAGATGATCTGTTTGGCGAGGTCGCACTGATTGATCGTGATACTCGTACAGCGACAGCCATTGCAGCGCAGGACGTTTCGCTTGTTGAAATTAAGCGTGAATTGGTGGACGAACTATTGAAAGGCACCGATCCCGTTATTCGTCACTTAATGCGCGTGATCCTGAAGCGTTTCCGGAGTAAAAGCTTTACACCGTCTGAAGAAGCTATTGACCGTACGCGGACACAGAGCCAAGTGTTGGATGATCTGCAACAAGTTGCGACTTCAAAGCTCATTCTGTCGCATGACATTTCTTATGCTTTGGAAAGAAATCAGTTCGAGCTGCACTACCAGCCGATTGTCGTCCTGGCCACCGGGGAAATCGCAGGGTTTGAGGCCCTCGTGCGTTGGCAACATCCTGCCTTGGGCATGCTGCCCCCTTTCGAATTCCTTTCCTTGGCAGAGAAAACAGGGCAAATCAAGGAGATCGGGCTATGGACAATAGAACAGGCCTGTCGTGACTGGCCGAAGCTGCGCCGGATGACAGGCTATGAGAGGCCGTTCGTCAGTGTGAACCTGTCCGGCAAGCAACTGGAAGACCTGAACTTTGCACACAATGTGATGGAAATACAGACCAAGGCAAACATGCCACCGGGAGAGCTCAAACTCGAATTAACTGAAACAACCTTCATCGAGCACCCCGAGCTAGCCTCGAACTTGCTCAATGAAATTCGCAATCGCGGAAATTCCCTGGCACTCGATGATTATGGGACGGGTTATTCAAGCCTCGACTACCTACAGCGTTACCCCATCAAGACTTTAAAACTTGATCGCATCTTCATCAGCAAAATGATTGATTCGAAAGTCAGTTTCGAACTTGTCAAGGGATCATTGGACATGGCTCGCGCTTTGCAGCTTGATACCGTCGCAGAAGGGATTGAAGGAGAGGACTTGGGTCACCAGCTTGCCTCACTCGGATGTGAGTTCGGACAGGGGTATTTTTATGGCAAGCCACAGTCTCTCCCAGACCTGCTAAAGAATCACCTTTCCATCTAAGAGACCTGCTTATCGAGGGGGTTGCTTGCGATATCGTTACTCACGGCAAGCAGAAACCACACCCTCAAAAAAACCAAAGGATAGCCTCGCAATGCTGCTGATGATCGATAACTACGACTCCTTCACCTACAACCTCGTGCAGTATTTTGGGGAACTCGGCGAGGAGGTACGCGTGTTCCGCAACGATGCGATCACGCTCAAGGAAATTGCCGCGATGCAGCCTGATCGGCTGGTTATTTCTCCCGGCCCGTGTTCACCCAAAGAGGCGGGTATCTCTGTCGAGGCCATCCGCTCGTTCGCCGGCAAGCTGCCGATTCTCGGTGTCTGTCTCGGTCACCAAAGCATTGGGTACGCATTCGGCGGCGAGATCGTGCATGCGCAGCAACCGATGCACGGCAAGATTTCACCGATCCAGCATGCCAGTCGGGGAGTTTTTGCCGGGCTGCCGAACCCATTCAATGCGACACGTTACCACTCGCTATCGATTCGTCGGGACACCCTGCCGGATTGCCTGGAAGTCACCGCCTGGACCGAAGACGGCGAAATCATGGGGGTGCGGCACAGAGAGCACCCCATTCAAGGCGTGCAATTCCACCCTGAATCGATCATGACCGAGCATGGCCACGCCATGTTGAAGAACTTCCTCGAGGGCAAATGACATGATTACCCCGCAAGAGGCGCTCCAGCGCACCATCGAGCACCGCGAAATCTTCCACGACGAGATGCTGCATCTGATGCGGCTGATCATGAAGGGCGAGGTCTCGCCAGTGATGATGGCCGCCATCCTGACCGGTCTGCGCGTCAAGAAGGAGACCATCGGCGAGATCGCCGCTGCCGCCGCAGTGATGCGCGAGCTGTCTACCCGGGTGGACGTCCCGCACAACGCGCATTTCGTGGATATTGTCGGCACCGGCGGCGACAACTCGCATACTTTCAACATCTCCACCGCTTCTGCTTTCGTCGCAGCAGCGGCGGGGGCGACTGTGGCGAAGCATGGCAACCGCAGTGTTTCGTCAAAATCCGGCGCAGCCGACGTGCTCGAAGCGCTGGGCGCAAAAATCGACCTGCAAGCGCCACAAGTAGGCACGTGCATCCAGCAAACCGGCATGGGCTTCATGTTCGCGCCCAACCATCATCCGGCGATGAAGAATGTCGCCCCGGTGCGCCGCGAAATGGGCGTGCGCACCATCTTCAACATTCTCGGACCACTGACCAACCCGGCCAGTGCGCCGAACACCCTGCTGGGCGTGTTCCACCCCGACCTGGTCGGCATCTGCGTCCGCGTCATGCAGCAACTCGGGGCAAACCATGTCCTGGTAGTGCATGGCCTGGACGGCATGGACGAAATCTCCCTCGGCGCCGCGACGCTGGTCGGCGAACTGGTCAATGGCCAGATTCGCGAGTACGAAATTCATCCTGAAGACTTTGGCCTGCAAATGATCGCCAGCCGCAATCTCAAGGTGGCTGACGCCGCCGAATCCAAGGGACGCCTGCTTGGCGTACTGGAAAACCAGCCTGGCCCGGCGCTGGAAATCGTTTGCCTCAACGCCGGCGCCGCCCTCTATACCGCCAACCTCGCGCCCGACATTGCGGCGGGCATCGCTCTGGCGCGCAAGACCATCGAGAGCGGCAAGGCGCGCGCCAAGCTAGATCAATTCATCCAGGTCAGCACACGTGTATGAGCGATATTCTCGACAAGATACTCTCCGTCAAGCAGGCGGAAGTAGCCGTCGCACTGGCTGACAGGCCGCTCGCGGCAATCCGCGCAGAAGCTGAAGCACAGGCAGCTCCCCGCGACTTCATTGGCGCGATCCGTGCAAAAGTCGGCGCTGGCAGGACGGCATCCGGTAGTGCAGTAATCGCCGAAATCAAGAAAGCCAGCCCCTCGAAGGGCGTGATCCGCCCCAACTTCCACCCTGCCGAGATCGCCGCCGACTACGCAGAGCATGGCGCCGCCTGCCTCTCGGTGCTGACCGACCGGCAGTTCTTCCAGGGCGCCCCGGAGTACCTGCAGGAGGCGCGCGCCGCTTGCGCTCTGCCGGTGCTACGCAAGGACTTCATGATCGATCCCTACCAGATCTATGAGGCCCGCGCCATGGGCGCCGATGCGATCCTGCTGATCGTCGCTGCGTTGTCTGACCAAGAAATGGCGGAGTTCGAAGACCTCGCCAACTCTCTGGGCATGGCGGTGCTGGTCGAAAGCCACGACGCCAGCGAACTCGACCGCGCCCTCAAGCTCAAGACGCCACTGCAAGGCATCAACAACCGTAACCTGCGCAGCTTCGAAGTCAGCCTTGACACCACGTTCTCTCAGTTGTCCCGCATCCCTGCCGACCGTATGGTCGTCACCGAGTCCGGCATCCTCGCTCCCGCCGATGTGGCCCTGATGAAGAGCAACCAGGTCAACGCCTTTCTCGTCGGCGAGGCCTTCATGCGCGCACCGTCACCCGGTGCTGAGTTAGCCCGGCTGTTCGGGTTCTAAACGCACTGCCTGCGCTGCAAAAAAACCCCGCCGAAGCGGGGATTTTTTTGCGCGGAACGGGAGCCAGGCAGCAAAATCAGTGCACCTTCTCCCACCCGGTAATCATCGCCTTGATATGCGCCAGCGGGGTAGCGCCGGTCGTCGTCAGGTAAACGTGGGCGATCAGGAACAGCAGCATCATGTAGGCGCCGATCAGGTGACCCAAGGCAACCAGGCCCAGCGGCAAATTGGCCAGCCCCCAATTGGCCCACGAGCCGTAGAACAGCAGCAGCCAGCCAGTCGTCCAGATCAGCGGCCCGACAACGATCAGGATGAATAAGTAGGCCAGCTTTTGCAGCGGGTTGTGCTTGGTCAGGGCCGTCTGGCGATGCGGATGCGGGGCGTTCCTGAAGATGCCAAAAAGGTAGTAATTGGCCATTGCCAGCACGTTTTTGGATGATGGAATGTACTGCTTCCACTCGCCCGTGGTGATATGCCAGAAGATCGCGAAGGACCACAAGCCGACCAGCGACCAAGCGGCGATAACGTGATAGTCGTGCGCCTTTTCGAAGCCAAAGTTGCTGAACCAGCCATGAATCTCCAACCCACTGATGAGCAGGAAGATGATCAGGGCGGCCTGCGACCAATGCCAGAAGCGCTCAAACCGCTTGAAGATATAGATTTGTTCAGACATGTGCTTTCCCCTCAGTGTTTCTTGCTCGTGAAGATGCGCAGCACGCCATGGCCGATCATGGCCAGCAGCGTCAGCAAGGCGAGCAGCTTGACCGCGTTGTCGAGCCACGGAATGCTGTCGCGGCCAGGAATGTAGATACCGTCAACCTTGTCGAGACGCCCGCCCTTGGTGTGGCACTCGTTGCAACCGACAGCCTTATCCTTCGGCGCAACCATGTGGGTAATCGGCCACTGGCTGACTGTCTCGATGAAGTCGACCTTGCCCGAGAAGGGCAACCCGGCGCTTTGCATGCCGGTTTCGATGGCGTTTTCCCAGTTGAGGTTCTTCCAGTAGGCGGTGCTGTCAGCACCCGCCAGGTGAGTCACCACCAGCGTTTTGTGCTCGGCATCGAAGGGCTGCTTTCCGGTAAAGGTTTTGACCGGCCAGATCATCGATTTTCCATCTTTGGCGCTACCGAGATATCGGTTGATGTAGATCGGTTGTTGCGCCTTATCGACTTTCATATCACGCAAGGTGAAAGACACATCGCCGTTAAACCAGATGTAATCGGGCTTCACATCCAGTCCAAAGGTGAAATTGCCCTTACGACTTTCGTAAATTTTGTTCCCGTCATCGTCTTTAAGCGTGATCTGTTTACCGGCCTCGTCGCGTTTGCCAGCCGTCGACCAATCCCAAGTCATCTTGGTAGGAATATCGCCACGAGCAAATGCAGGAACGTGGCAGGTCTGGCAGGCCAACTTATTGGTATGGTTATTCAGCTTGTCCGCCTGCTTTTCCTTGTGCGGCTTTTGGCCGTGGCAGGCCTGGCAGGTCGCCGGGTTGCGCTCATCCCCTTTACCGCGAATTAGTGCGCCTTCCTTATCGACCGCAGTTGGCGCGTAACGGCTGCCCGGTACCTGGTGACGATCGGTCTTGTGACAGGTAGCGCAACTGAAGTTGAGACCGTCGGCATCCATATGGACGTCGAGCTTCTTGTCCGGATCTTCCAGCGAGGAATCGAGATCCCCGTGCTTCACCGCGTCGCCGCCACCGCCCATGAAGTGACAACTGCCACAACTCTTGCGCGTTGTCTTGCCGACGTTCTGGGCTACCTTCTTCAGATTGACGCCCTTGATGATGTTTCCTGAACCCGGCGGCGCCTCGATGTCTTTGGCGAGCACGTTGCCGCCCAGACCGGATGGCTTGGAGTAGCCCCCCGAGTTGTGGCAGGCCAGGCAGTCAACCAGATTCGGATCGTTCTTGACGCCCTTGTCGGTCATTGCGTCATAGCCGATGTGGCAACTGGCGCAACCCTTCAGGTTGGACTGCACCGAGGTGCAGAAATTGTTGATGACGTGCATCTTGCCCAAGTTCTGCTTGCTCTGGGGATTGACGAACTCCCATTTCCAGTGCTGAGTATGCATCACCTGCTTGGCAGCTTCGGTGTGACAGGCCAAACAGGCCTTGGTTACTTCCGGACCAGACTGGAAGTCATGGTCGAGTTCCTTGAACTTGCTGTGGTCGGCGGTACTGCCTTTGCCTTCCGCAGCGGCATGGGCAACGCCGATGCCAACCAGTGCAAACCACCCAATGAACAGCGCGGTGGCGGCGCGTAGCGTACGTTGCATTTCGACTCCCTCAATTCGTGGCAACGCGCGGATGTTAGTAGGGAACAATCCCGCAGCGCAATAACTCCACGGGAGTATCGTGGTTGTCCGATTCAGCGATAAATCCTGTTTCTGGCTACCGCGCGATGCAGAAAACATGCATCATTTATTAGCTATTTCTTATATTTACGTAGTTCTACTAACCCATTTGGCTAGTCGTCGGATACTAACTTTAGTGTTATTGTGGCTGGGTTCTGGCGCGAGGGGGCCGGGGGCCGAGTTTGGGGCGCGTCGAATACCGATCAACGCTATTCGCAGGGGGAGCAGCAACAATGAGTTCAGGGAACGGCTGGCTGGCCGGCTTCAAGGCTGATTACGAGAAAATCTTCATCGAAGAGTGGTCGCATTATCTGGGTGCGATCCTGCTGGTCATGATTATCCTCGCGATGATGGTGAATGGCACAGTCTGGGGCGTATTCGGCGGCGTACGCTATTGGGGCGACCAGATCAACAGCCTCCTCGGCCTCGCTCCCTTGCTGGGCATTCATGTGCCGGAGGAGGGTCTGCTGACGCATCGCATGTCCCTGATGAACATCATGCTGCTGCTCGGCGCATTTACCGCTGCCCTGATGTCCCGGCAGTTCCAGATCAGCCGCCCGCCCAAGCTGGAAGTTATCTGGGCCGCGCTGGGCGGTACGCTGATGGGCATCGGCGCCGCCTTCGCTGGTGGCTGCACCACGGGCGGATTCTTCAACCCGGTCGTGCATGCTTCGCCGGCCGGCTGGATCATGGCCGCCGGTCTGCTGGTCGGTGCGGTAATCGGTCTCAAGCTGCTGTTATGGACGCTGGAAAACATCGAGTGGGGCATGACGGCGCCGCCGACCCTCAACGCGCCGGAAGGGCTGGTGAAAAACTACCCGCTGTTCGGCTTCCTTATCCTCCTCGGCATCGTCATTTGGTCTTACGACTGGTATAGCTCGGACGACCGCGTCTGGGCCAGCCGTGCGGTCATCGTCGTGCTCGGCTTCGCCATCGGTTTTGTCATGCACCGCTCCCGCCTGTGCTTTGCGCGCGCCTTCCGCGAACCCTTCATGACGGCCGAAGGCGACATGACCAAGGCGATCATCCTCGCACTGGCCATCGCCATACCGATCGCCTCCTTCCTGTTCCAGAAAAAGGTCATCGATCCCTTCACTGCCATTCCCGCTTCCTTCTGGATCGGCTCGCTGATCGGCGGCCTGATCTTCGGCATCGGCATGATTTTCGCCGGAGGATGCGCTTCCGGTTCGCTCTGGCGCATGGGCGAAGGCCACCTCAAGCTGTGGGTCACGATGTTCTTCTTCGCCTGGATGGGCTCAACCGCCAGCGCCATTCTGAAAATGGCCGGACTGACCACCTCCAACCCTGACAACGAAGCCGACTTTGAAGTCACCGCCGTAGGCTTCCAAGCCTACTGGCCGGACATGTTCGGCGGCTGGGGGCTGACCTTGCTGATCAGCGGCGCGTTGCTGCTAACTTGGTACGCCCTCGTGCGCTACAACGAATCTACCGAGAAATTCACTGTTTTGTGATTTTTTAACAAAGAAGGAGAGTCGATAATGAAAGTAAAACTGCTCGTCACCGCAATCTCCATCGCATTCATCGGGGGATGCGCCCAAGCGCCGCAACAAGCAGCCACAGCCGAAGCGAAACCAGCCGCACCCGCCGCCGCAACAGGGGGTGGTGTGGGTGTTGGCAACTACAAGCCCTACACCAAGATCGTCGACTTCGCGTACATAAAACCGCACGCCACGACGCCGATCGACCGCACCAAGACGGCTGCGGTCATCGACTCGCGGCCCACCAAGCCACGTTTCGACCCCGGCCACATCCCCGGCGCGATCAACCTGGTCGATCTGTTGTTCGACAAACAGAAAGACAAACTCCCGGCCGACAAGAACAAGGAGATCATCTTCTACTGCCAGGGTCCGGCGTGCGAACTGTCGCATTCCTCGGCCTACAAGGCGGAGGCGCTCGGCTACACCAACATCAAGGTCTATCAGGGTGGCGAACCGGACTGGATTGCCAAGGGCGAACCGCTCTCCGTCAGCACCGATTTCATCAACAAGATTCTCGCCGACAAGGCTGACATCGTACTGATCGATTCGCGACCTGACCGCACCTTCGAAAAGGGCTCCATCCCCGGCGCGATCAATATTCCTGACAACAAGTTCGACGCTGCCAAGCTGCCGGCAGACAAGGCCAAGCCACTGATCTTCTTCTGCGGCGGCCTGATCTGCGACCTGTCCGAGAAATCCGCCCACAAGGCGATCAAGCTGGGCCACAAGAACGTACGCGTCTATACGGAGGGCTATCCGGGCTGGGCTGCCGCCAACAAGACGGCCACCCCGGCCGCTGCGCCTGCCGCCGCCATGGGCCAGGCGATGCAGGCGGCGACGGGAGCGATGACGGCTGCCGTGGGCGCGGCGGGTAAATTCGTCGTCGAGACGACGAAGGACAAGGAGATCATCAGCACGCCGTTCTTCGAGCGCATCGTGAAAGAAGATCCGTCCAAGTTCACCATCATCGATGTGCGCAAGGCCGAGTCGTGCAAGGCCGGCACCTGGCCGACCGCCCAGTGCATCCCCTACGACCAGCTCGAAGCCAAACTGGCCAGCCTGCCGAAGGACAAGCCAATCGTGTTTACCTGCGCCACCGGCGCGCAGTCGAGTATGGCCTTCGATCTGTGGCTTGAAAAGAAGACCCCGGGCGAGGCCTACATTCTCGATGCCGAAATCGACCTGGCCGACGGCAAGATCAAGATCAAGAAGTAAACCGCTAAATTCCGCCAACTCCGAGAAAGTCGGCGTTGGCGGGACAGCACGAAAAAGCCGCCCGGGGAATCTGGGGCGGCTTTTTCTTTGGGTGCGCGAAACCGCTCAGAACAGGGCGTGATGCCAGCGTCCTTCAACCTTCATCTTCTCGCGGATTACCTGCCAGTGTCCGACCGAGCCGGCAATCTCGACCAAAGCCTTTTCGACGCGCGGCCACATTTCATCGACGCCCGCGAGATAGAGGTGCGTATCAGGCTTCTGGAGCATCTCCCACACCTCGGCGGCATTCTGGGCAATGGCCTTGTCGAGTTCGACCGGCGCATCGAACAGCGGACGCGGGCTGACCGCCTGGAAAGCCTTGAAGGTCGGCTGATGGACATACTGCGACAAGTCCTTGTTCTCGTCGTTCATGTAGAGCATGTCGAGGCCGGTCTTGGCGCCGTAGTAAAGACGCACCTTGCCATCCCAACTGCCGTATTTTTCGTAGATCGTGCGGATCATGGCGCGGAAGGGCGCAATGCCGGTACCCATGCCGATCATGATGATGCCCGCCTTGCGATCGGCTGGCATGGCGAAAGGGTAGCCCACCGGGCCGGCGAACTCGATGCTGTCGCCCACTTTCAAGTCGCACAGATAGTTCGAGGCGATGCCGGCATAACGCTCGCCATTGAAATCGTCGATATAGCTGTGGCGCCGCACGCACAGCGCGAACTCCACGCCGCCATCGCGCTCAACCGTCTCGTCAGCCACCAGATAGAGGCGGGGATGGTGCTTGTTGCCGTATTGCCCGGGCGCGAGCACGCGGATACATTGGCCCAACTTGCAATCGAAGGCGACATTGGTCTGATGGAATACCAGATGACGCACCTCTTCGGGAGCGTTGTCCGGTGTGATGCGCTCGGAACGGACGAGGGTAGCAACTTGGTGTTTAGCGACAGTGTTATCAGCAGCAACCTGGGACATGATCAACTCCTAAAGAATACGTGGGACGATTGCTGCAATGATACCTGCGCTCACGTGGTTTTTCGAGACTCGGCTCTGGCGCGACGGCAGACGGTGCACGCTGTTCGAATAGACTGCGCGGATGCCCATCGTCCCGCCGTCAAGCTCACATCCTCCCATCGATTGGCTGATCGTCGCCATCTTCGCCGTCGTCTATCTGGGCATGTTTCTCGGCGGCCTGCCCAAGCTCAAGCTGGACCGTTCCGGTGTGGCGCTGCTCGGCGCCATCGCCATCGTTGGCGTCGGTGCGCTTGACACGGAACAGGCGGCGCGCGCCGTCGATCTGCCGACCCTCCTCCTGCTGTTCTCCTTCATGGTCGTCTCGGCGCAAATGCGCCTCGGCGGCTTCTACACCGCCGTCACGCGTCGGGTGGCCGCCCTGCCGCTTTCCCCCGACGGCCTGCTGGGCGCCTTGCTGACGGTCGCCGCCGCCCTCTCGGCCGTCTTCTCCAACGACATCGTCTGCCTCGCCATGACGCCTGTCGTGGCGCGCATCTGCCTGCAACGCGGCCTGCCGCCTCTGCCTTATCTGGTTGGGCTGGCTTGCGCCGCCAACATCGGTTCGGCCGCCACCCTGATCGGCAACCCGCAGAACATGCTGATCGGCTCGTTGATGCAACTCTCCTTTGCCGACTACGCACGCACCGCCCTGCCCCCTGTCGCGCTCTCGTTGGCAGCGCTGTGGCTCTGGCTGGCGTGGCTGCGCCAGCGCCTGCCTCCCGTCCCTATCGCGCCCGGCACACCACAGGCCGACGATCCACCCTTCGACGGCTGGCAAACGGCCAAGGGACTGAGCGTCGCATCGGCCCTGCTGGCCATCTTCCTGTTCTCGGACTGGCCGCGCGAAGTCGCCGCGCTGGCGGCGGCGGGCGTGCTGCTGCTGTCGCGTCGCTTTCACTCCTCGCACGTGATGGGCTTTGTCGACTGGGAACTGCTGATCCTCTTCATCGGCCTGTTCGTCGTCAACCACGCTTTCGCAACCACCGGCCTCGCTGCGCAGGCCGTCGCCTGGCTGGCCGCGCAAGGCGTGCATCTGGCCGACTCCGGCCCGCTGTTCGCCGCCACGCTCGGACTCTCCAACCTGGTCTCCAACGTCCCGGCCGTGATGCTGCTGATCCCGCACCTCTCCGGCCCCGAAGCCGGCGCGACGCTGGCGCTGGTCAGCACCTTCGCCGGCAACCTGCTGCTGGTCGGTTCCATCGCCAACCTGATCGTCGTCGATCTGGCGCGCAAGAGCGGCATCGAGATCGACTGGCGCGCCCACGCGCGCATCGGCATGCCCATCACCCTCGCCACGACCGGGATCGTCTGGGTCTGGCTGGCGCAATGACGGACGGAGCGCCGCCGTTCGGTAGATAATGGCCTCCCCAGTGACCGCCGGAGCCCGCCCGATGCAACCATTGAGCCAGACATTACGCCAGACACTGCTCTCCCTCGCCGCCTGCCTCACCACACTGCCCGCCGCCGCCGTGACCATCGAGAAATCGTCGTTGCGCAACGGCGACGTCGAAGTGCCGCTCGCGCTCGCCGTGCCGGAGGGACCGGGGCCGTTCCCGCCGGTACTGTTCATCCACGCCAAGCGGGGCATCGACGAGAACGAGGAAAAACACATCGCCGCGCTGGCGGCGCGCGGCTTCCTGGTCGCCATGCCCGACTGGCAGAGTGGCCGCATGATCGAACGCTGGCCCTCCGAACACGACCCGGCAACGGAAGGCGACGTCGAGGCAGCGCTCGACGCCTTGCTCAAGCACCCGCGCGCCTGCCGCATGCCGGTCGGCATCGTCGCCCAATCGCGCGGGCCCTATTACGCTATCCGCCTCGCCGCCAAACGCGGCAAGGAGATCGCCGCCATCGCCAGCTACTACGGCCACCTGCAAAACCCCAACGCGCCCGAGCCCGACCAGTTGTTCCGCGTCGCGCCCGAAATCATGCAGATCGACACGCCCCTGCTGCTATTGATCGGCGAGCAGGATTTCGAGTTGCGGCGCATGGTCAATGGCCGCGCCTTCTACGCCCTGTGGGAACGCGGCGTGCCGGTCGAACTGCAGGGCTATCCGCTGGCGCGGCGTGCCTTCGACTTCCGCGCCGACCAGACGCCCGAGGAAAAAATCGCCACACGCCACGCGCGTCAGCGCGTCGAGGCCTGGTTGCAGCGCTGGATGAAGCTCGACGCGGGCAACCGCTGCCGCTGAGCGGGAGGGCGTATCGGCGAGCGAACTCGCCCGATGCATCACCTACCGCTCAAGAACCTGTGACTCGGGTATTGCCATCCCATTTGCGGCAGACTGACTCCGTGTCTACGCCGCTTGCAGCCGGGCCATGCGCATGGCGGCGACGAGGGCCACGAGCAGCAAGGGGGCCATCGAGAGGTTGAGCAGCACCCAGCCGAAATGAGTGTATAGCCACCCGGCGGAGAGCGAAGCGGTGGCGACCAGCCCGAAGACGATGAACTCATTGACCATCTGCACACGCAATTGCTCGGCGGGGCGATAGGTTTGGGTAAGCAGGGCGGTGCCGCCGATGAAGGCGAAATTCCAGCCAACGCCCAGCAGGATCAATGCCGACAGGAAGTGGAGGAACTCCAGACCAGAGACGGCCACCGCGATATGCGTCAGCAGCAGGATGAAGCCGACCTGCATGATGCGCGGCGCGCCGAAACGCTTGATCAGATCGCCGGTAAAGAACGAAGGGGCAAACATCCCGACAACGTGCCACTGGATCACCGGGGTAACGCTGCTGCCGGGCAGTCCGCATCCCAACATAGCCAGCGGCGTGGCGGTCATCGCCATGATCATGGCCGAATAACCGACTGAAGCACCGAATATCGACATGATCAGGGCCGGCTGGCGCAGGATGACGGACAGCGGCCTGGCCTCGCCGGCCTGCAACGCCGCGACCGCAGGCAAGCGCAGACCGGCCAGCAGCGCCAGCGCCGCTAGGCTCAAGACAGCTTGCAGTGCATAGGAGCCGACGAACAAATGCTCTGCCTGCCAATCGCGCCCCCATTGACCGATTTGCGGGCCGACGAAGGCAGCGACGATACCGCCGGCCACTACCAGCGAGATGGCGCGGCTGGCATGGGCTGGAGCGGAAGCTTCCACGGCAGCGAAACGATAGTAATTGGCAAAACCCTGATAGCTGCCAAGCAGAAAGTGGCCCAGTACGAACAGGATGAACGATTGCGCCTGCAACGCATACACACTCAGCAAGCTCGCCATGACCCCAATCACGGCGCCCGCCAGAAAACCGCTGCGCCGCCCGACGCTCCGCATGAACAAGCCGGCGGGCAGTGAGGCAACCGCCACGCCGACCACCATGGCGGCGATCGGCAAGGTCGCCAGTCCGGGGTCGGGCGCCAGCTGGGCGCCGATAATGCCTGCCACGGCCATCGACATGACGATGGCGGACAACATCAACGCCTGGCTGGCGGCTAAACGCGCGACGTTCAGGTGTTCCTGCGGCATAGTATCCACTCCTTGTCAGCGGCGAGGGTCAAGCTTGCTGGGTCCGTCGCGAAGACGGCAGCGGCTGAGAATTTATTCCACAA
>CAZAWN010000006.1:17653-35671 GCA_964488825.1 uncultured Methyloversatilis sp.
TCAAGCTTGCTGGGTCCGTCGCGAAGACGGCAGCGGCTGAGAATTTATTCCACAAGTCTGCGCCATGCCGCCACCAGGGCCACCGCGGCTTGATCGATCTCCCCCGCGACGGTTTCCCGCCCGACGGACAACCGGACCGCCCCGCGCGCCCGTGCCGCGTCGCACCCCATCGCCGCCAGTACGCCGCTGACGGCGTCGCCCTGCGCATGGCAGGCCGAACCAACCGAAGCGGCCACCACGCTGGCAGCCTCCGTCAGGACCGCCTTGCCGGAAACGCCGGGAAACGAGACATGCAGCGTGTTCGGCAAGCGATAGTCGGGGTGTCCATTCAGTTGCAGTCCGGGAACGCCGGCCACCAGGGCTTGCCAGAGTCGGTCGCGCAGTGCGGCGAGGTGCGCCGCACTCTGCGACAGGCGTGCGTGCGCCAACCGTGCCGTCTCGCCAGCGCCGACTATCAACGCAACGTTTTCCGTCCCCGGCCGCAGCCCATGCTCCTGTCCAGCGCCGAAAAGGATGGGCTTGAGCGGCGTCCCCGTCTTGACGTAGAGCGCGCCGATGCCTTTCGGTCCGTAAAACTTGTGAAAAGCGAGCGTCAGCAGATCAACATCGAGCACGTCGACAAGAACAGGCAGCTTGCCGGCCGTCTGGGCGGCATCGGTATGCATCAGCGTGCCGTTGGCGTGCGCCAGGGCGGCGATGTCGGCCACCGGCTGGAGTGTGCCGACTTCGTTGTTCGCCAGCATCACCGAGACCAGCGCCGTGTCGGGACGCAGCAGCGCGGCGACGGCTGCGGCATGGGTGCGCCCGGTTTCATCCACCGGTACGATAGAGATATCCCAACCCAGCTCGTCGCGCAAATGCAGCGCCGGTTGCATCACCGCCGGATGTTCGACAGCGCTGACAATCAGATGGCGCTTGTGCGGCAGTGCGCGCGCCACGCCGAGCAGCGCAAGATTGTTTGCTTCGGTGGCGTTGCCGGTAAACACGATTTCACCGGCGCGCGCCCCGACCAGGGCGGCGACATCCGTCCGCGCTTGCGCGACAGCGGCAAGGGCGGATTGGCCGTAGGCATGGCCAGACGATGGATTGCCATAGTCCGTTTCCAGCCATGGCCGGATGGCGGCGGCCACTTCGGGCGCAATCGGCGTGGTGGCGTTGTAGTCGAGATAGATGGGCGTAGTCATCGCAGCGTCCCAATGAGGAACAATTTCAAGCTGTTATCTCCCAAGCAGCTTCAGAACACCAGAACCTTGTCGGCCCGCACGGTCCAGTCGGTCAGAATATCCATGGTACCGCGCGTGGCGCCGGCGACCAGGCGCTCATCCGCCATGCCGCGCGCGTCCATGCAGGTGCCGCAGACAGCGACTTCCCCTTTGCGCCGGATGACTGCACCGAGCATATCGCCGATGTTGTAGTAACCCTGCGGCACTTTTTGTCCGTCGGCGGCGCACGCAGCCGCGTCGCCCATCAGGAAGACCCGCACGGCTTCCTCGCTTTCGAGCAGTTTGCGCGCCAGGCGCAAAGCGTTGTAGCTGCGCTCGGTACCGTAGGGTGGATCGTTGAGAATGAACAGGTGATTCGCCATGATTACTTGCCTCCTTGCGAGATTAACAGTCTAAAGATTGTTAGATCAATTTAACCATGTAGAAAGACACTGTCAAGCATCCGCTAAGATGCGCAACATGGCCTCTGCACCTATCCCCCCGCGCCGCGTCAAGGACATCCTCTACGAGCAAGTCGCACGCATCGGCAAAGCAACCAGCAGCCCGAAACGGCTGGAACTCATCGAACTGCTCTGCCAGGGCGAGAAAACAGTGGAAACACTGGCCCGCGAAGCGGCCATCAGCATGAAGCTGGCGAGCGCCCATTTACGCGAGTTGCGCAGCGCCCATCTGGTCGACACCGAACGCAGCGGCAAGAACATCCATTACCGCATCGCCAATCGCGCGGTGGCCGAATTCTGGGTGGCCATCCGCTCGCTGGCCGAGGATCGGCTGGTCGAACTGAAGATGGCCCTGGCGCAATTGACGAATGCACCGAAAGAGCTCGCGCCGAAAGATCGCGACGCGCTGGTCAAGGCAGCGCGCAAGGGGGAGGTCGTCGTGCTCGATGTGCGTCCGAGTGCGGAATTCGCGGCGGCCCATCTGCCCTATGCCCAATCCCTGCCGCTCGACGAACTGCAATCACGCCTGTCTGACTTGCCCCGTGACAAAACCATCGTCGCCTACTGCCGCGGGCCGTATTGCCTGATGGCCAAGGATGCGGTCGATCTGCTCAAGCAACAGGGCTTTGCAGCGATCCACCTGCCGGAAGGCGTCGCCGAATGGGGCATGGCGCCAGTACGCACGGAGTAAGCCATGATCTCGCCTTTTTCCATTTCCTGCCTGCCGCGCATCGAGTTCGGCAGTGGCGCGTTGCGCAAGCTGCCAGACATCGCCGCCGGCTACGGCAAACACCTGCTGCTCGTCACCGGCGCGCGCAGTTTCCTCGATTCGCCGCATGCGCCGTGGCTGTTCGACGCCTTGCGGCAGCGCCAGTGCAGTTGGGAAATCGTCAAAGTTGCCGTCGAGCCAGCGCCGAGTTTCATCGACGCCACCGTGGCCGCCCTGCGCGGGGAGGATTTTGACGCGGTGATCGGCATCGGCGGCGGTGCGGCGCTGGATGCCGCCAAGGCGATTGCCGGCCTGCTCAGGCCGGGGAACTCGGTGCTGGACCATCTCGAAGGCGTCGGCCCGGAACTGCCCTATCGCGGCCCGGCCACGCCTTTCATCGCTGTACCGACCACCGCTGGAACGGGTTCCGAAGCGACCAAGAATGCCGTCTTGACGCAGGCTGGAGAATTCAAAAAATCCTTCCGCGACGACCAACTGGTCGCCGCATGGGCCATCGTCGATCCTGATCTGCTCGCCAGCTGCCCGCCAGCCTTGATCGCCGCCGACGGCATGGATGCCTTCACCCAGTTGCTGGAAAGCTTCGTCTCGACGCGCGCCAACCCGATGACCGATGCACTGACGCGCAGCGGCATCATGGCCATCAAGGGCACTCTGCTGGCGCTGTATGCAGAGCAATCCGCTGCCGCCCGGGAGAAGATGGCGTATGCATCGCTGTTGTCGGGCATTTGCCTGGCCCAGACCGGGCTCGGCTCGGTGCACGGCATCGCCGCCCCGCTCGGCGCTTTCTTCCCGATCCCGCACGGTGTGGCCTGTGGCACGCTGGTCGCAACGGCCACCGACGTCAACATCGCAGCGCTGCAAGAGCGCTTGCCCGACAGCCCGGCCCTCCCCAAGTACGCCGAGATCGGCCGCCGTTTCGCCATGCTAAAAGGGATGTCCGGCGATGAAGCGCGCGCCTTCCTCGTCGCCACCCTGCGCCAGTGGGAACACCAACTCGACTTGCCGCGCCTGTCAGCCTGCCGTATCGCCAGCGCCGACTTTCCGCGTATCGTTTCGAACAGCCGCGGCAGCAGCATGAAAACCAACCCGGTCGTCCTGAGCGACGAAGAAATCACCCGCATCCTGCAAGAGAGACTCTGACCATGACCATCCATACCCGTCCCATTGCCGAACGCATCGACTGGTTGTTCGACCTTGCCGCCCGCCACGGCGCTGCCTTCGGCAGTCCCGAAAACAGCCTGGCGCGCCAGCGCTATCTCGCCGAACACCCCACCGCCATCGCCGTGCTCAAGTGCATGGACGGGCGTGTCAACATCCCCGTCGTCACCCACACCCCCGTCGGCATCCTGATGCCCTTCCGCAATCTCGGCGGCATGTTCGATCTTGGCTGGCCGCACTTGGGCGAAGTCCTCACCCATCACGTCCAGCGCATGGTCTTCGCTGGCCGGCGCGTACTGTTCCTGGTGACCTACCACTTCTCCAAGGGCGACCCCCATCGCGGCTGCGCCGGCTTCAAATACGACACCGACGCCGCCATGCGCCACACCTACGCCATCCGCGCTCAGATGGAAGCCATCTTCGGCGCGGCCCACGGCACGGTCTATCCGCTCGTCTGCGGTCTGGAAACCGACGAGGACGCACTGATCGTGCATGGCGAAAACGGCGCAAAACTCGACATGGCGACGTTCTCCCCCGCCGACCGCCCCCTGCTTGCAGCCCGCCTCGCCGCCTTACTGCCCGACATGTCTGCACAGATGAGGGCCGATTTACTGCCGCTGCTGGAAGGCAATCTCGAACACATTGCCACGGCACGGGAGCAAATTGCGCGTCACGAACGGCAGTTAGACTTCGAACACCGCGAATGGATGATTTGCCTCGGCCGCGGCTTCGACTTCCTGCACACCCCCAATATCGCCCTGATCATCGGCCCCTACAGCCCGAGACTCGACGAACCGGTCAAGATTGCCGCCAGCATTATCCGCAACAATATGGCCGCCGGCCGCATTTCGTCCGACGGTTTCCTGCTGCTCGCTTCCGCCCCCTACGACGAAATCGGCGTCGACCGCGCCCGCGCCGAACTCAAGTCACGCTTTCTCTCCTCCTTCGCCGCCAGCGTCATTCGCGCCGAATTCCCCGACATGGCCGAAAAGATGGCCATGCGCACCGCCGTGCTCGACTGGCGTTCGGGGCAACTGGAAACCATCGAAGGGTAAGAGTCGGCGCTGGGGGGATGAAATGACCCGTAGCGGGTACGGCATCCGCTACACTGGCAATCAAAGAATGGTCTGGAGATGCGCCATGGGACT
This sequence comes from uncultured Methyloversatilis sp., assembly GCA_964488825.1. GTDB lineage: Bacteria > Pseudomonadota > Gammaproteobacteria > Burkholderiales > Rhodocyclaceae > Sulfuricystis. The sequence continues at coordinate 22,353 of CAZAWN010000006.1, forward strand.
ACCAAAAGTGATCAAAACCGGAGAATTTACGTATGCCGACTACTGCACGTGGCCGGAAGGCGAACGCTGGGAGTTGATTGATGGCGCCGCCTGGGCGATGTCACCCGCGCCGACGAATACGCATCAACTGATTGTCGGCGGCCTGTTTGCCGCGATCCACAACCATCTTCGCGGCAAATCCTGTCGCCCCTTCGTCGCACCTTTCGATGTGCGGCTGCCCAAGGGCGATAACGCCGATCATGTGGTTGATACCGTGGTTCAGCCGGACATCAGCGTGGTCTGCGATCCCGCCAAGCTGAAGGACAACCACGGCTGCCTGGGCGCGCCTGACTGGGTGATCGAGGTTGTTTCTCCCGGCTCGGCCTTGCGTGACCAGAAAGTCAAACGCGCGCTCTACGAACGCCACGGCGTTCCGGAATACTGGCTGATCCACCCGATTGACCGCAGCATCGCCATTTATCGACTTGGCTCAAGCGGCTATGCGCAGCCGCTGATGTTCGGCTGCGACGAGCATTGCGCGCCCGCCGCTTTTCCTGATCTGGAGATCTCGGTAGCCGAGGTTTTCATTGATGTAGCGCCGCTCGACGACGCCACGACCGGATAATCGCACACGCCCCGGCCGCAGCCGGTCGCCGACGAAACCCGGCGCTGGCGGGATGAAATGCCCCGTCGCGGGTACGGCAGTCCCGCCGATTCCTGCGAAATTACAGCGGCTTGCGCGCCGTGATCGCGCCGCGAATCTGGCCGGTGTCGTAGCCCATGGCCTGGTCGGCCGGGTACAACTCCTTCAGCTTGGCCTGCACTTCGGGCGAAACCTTGTTCGGCTTGCCGTGGCAGCTCAGGCACAGTTCCTGGGTGGGCAGGGCCTTCATGTAGCGCATGACCTTCTTGCCGTCCATCTCGACCACTTCGCTCTTGTCCATGGTCGCCGGACTCTGACCGGCGGCCAGGCGCTGCTCGAATTCCTTGAGCACGCCAACCTCCCAGGCATCGGGAACCGCCTTGGGATTGCGGTTCTTCAGGCTGACGCGGCGAATCGCCCACCCGGTCTGTTCCGACAGGCCCTTGGCCATCGCCGGTGCTTTCTCGCGGCACACCGAGATCGCGCTTGCATGGCCACCCTTGGCGATTTCATCCTGCAGCACTTCGAGCAGCTTGGGCACCATCTTCATCGGCAACTCGCGTGCTTCTTCGAGCAGCTTCGCCTCATCGGCCGCGACCGGAGCGGCGCACAGGGCGCAACAGGCCAGCGCCAGCAGTTTCTTGTTCATGGATATCTCCTCCTGAGTTTGTCGGGATCGCAACGATACCGCAAACTCGGCGCTGGCGGGACGGCAGGCTGGGCTGCAAGCAAGCTGCGGCCAACCCCTCAACCGAAGCGCGCCGCCCAGACTTCCGCCGCCGGGCGGATCAGGTCGAGCAGCAGAGCGGGGAACACGCCGAAGCCGATCACCAGTAGCGCGAAGATCAACGCGACCCACCGTTCGCGCGGCAGCAGGTCCTGCGCCTGAGCGACCTCAGGACGCACGACCGGGCCGAAGAAGGCGCGTCGGTAGAGAGTGAGGAAGTAGGCCGCGCCCAGCACCATGCCCGTCAATGCGGCCAGCCCGGCGCCGGCATGTGTCTGGAATACGGCGAGCAGGATCAATAGTTCGGCCGGGAAACCGAGCGTACCGGGAATGCCCATGCCGGCGAAACCGAACAGCAGGAAAAACACGGCCAGCAGCGGCATGGTCTTCGCCGCACCACCCAGGAGGGCGACGTCGGTGCTGCCGGTGCGGTGGTGCAGGGCGCTGACCAGCAGGAACAACCCGCCAGCGGCGATGACGAAATTGAGCAGCAGCAGGATCGCGCCCTGGAGGCCTTGCAGGCTAAAGGTGGCGACGGCCAGCAGCACCAGCCCGACGTGGGAGAGACTGGCGTAGCCGAGCATGCGGCGCAGGTTGGTCTGCGCCAGCGCCGCAAAGGCGCCGAACAGGATGGCGATGACGCCCAGCCCGGCCAGCAGCCAGTGCAATTCCTGGGCGGCCGCAGGCGCCAGCGGCGCGGCGAAGCGGATCAGGCCGTAGGCGCCGAGCTTGATGCCGGTGAGCAGCGCGGCGACGGCCGCCGGGCCTTCCAGGGAGATCAGCGGCAGCCAGGTGTGCAAGGGAACGACGGGAATCTTGGCGGCAAAGCCGGCGAACAGCATCAGGAAGACCAGCATCTGCACGTCGTGCGTCGGCGGCGCGGCGAGCAGCGTCGGCAGGTCGAAGATCAGGTTCGGCCCGGCTAGCACGATGAAACCGAACAACAGCGGCAGGCCGCTGCCCAGCATCACCAGCGTGTATTTCATCGCCGCATGGCGTCGATTGGCGCCGAGGCCCCACAAGCTGACAAGAAAGTAGAGCGGCACCAGCGCCAGTTCCCAGAACAGGAAGAACAACATCGTGTCGAGCGCGCAGAAGGCCCCCAGCGTCGCCGTCTCCAGCAGCAGCAACAGGCTGTAGTAGAGACGTGGCAGGGTATGCACGCTGTTCCACGACGCGAGGATCACGCCGATGAAAAGCAGCACGGTGGCCGGCAGGAACAGCACGGAAAGCCCATCCACGCCCACCGCGTAATGGATGTTCAGGCTGGGTATCCAGGCGTGACGCTCGACCAGTTGAAAGCCCGATTGGCCGGGATCGAAAACGGCCACCACCGCCAGCGCCACCGCCAGATCGAACAGTGCGAAGCCCAGCGCGATGACGCGCGCGCCTTGCGGATGCGGCCACAACCAGGCGAGCAGCGCACCCGCGGGCAAAGTGAGGAACAACAGCGAAAGCAGCGGCAGGCTATCCATCAGTCGCCTCCCCCGAAACGCGTCGCCATGGCCTGCGTGGCCGGCTCGATCAGCGCCAGCCAGGTTTCGAAGTACCAGCCGGCCAACAGCAGCGTGGCAACCGCAATGCCGCCGACCAGGTATTCCATCGGCTGAGCGCGCTGCAAGCGCTCAGCCGACTCGCCCGGCGGACGCGGCGCGATGAAGGCCTTCTGGAAGGCCCAGAGCAGGAAGCCCGCCGCCGTGACGTTGCCGAGCGCCGTCGCGACCGTAGGGAAAGCGCCGAAGCGCGCCATGGCGGCTTCGAGCACCAGATGCGCAGCATCGAAACCCGGCGTGCCGGGCATGCCGACAATAGCGAGGCCGGCGATGAAGAAACAGGTGGCAATGAAAGGAATGCGCTCGAACAATCCGCCCAGCCGTTCGAGGTCGGTCGTTCGGGTTCGGCGATAGACGAAGCCGACCATGAACAGCATCGCCGTCACCGCCAGACCGAAGTTCACCGTCAGCAACAACGCTCCGGCAAGGCCGAGCGGGTGGAGCGAGAACAGGCCGACGACGATCAGGCTGGTATGACTCACCACGGCGAAGGAAAGGAGGCGGCGCAGGTTGGTCTGCATGAAGGCCAGCAGGGCAGCGTAGAAGACGCCGACCATGGCGATACCGACCACCCAAGGCTGCCAGTCGGCCACGGCGTCCGGCGTGAGCGGCAAGACGAAACGCAGCATGGCGTAAATGCCCACCTTGGCTCCCAACAGCAGCGCCGGGGCGATCGACACCATGCCGCGGTGCATGACGTTGGGCAACCAGCCGTGCAGCGGGAACAAGGGCGTGCGCAGCGCCAGACCATAGAACAGCAGGAAAAAGGCAGCAGTCTGAAAGCGTCCCTGCGCCGGGGCGGCGAGCAGATCGAAAAGATCGAAGCTCCAGCGCCCGGTCGCGTCGGCATGCCCCCAGGCTAGAATGAAGATGCCGCCCGCCAACAGCATCAAGCCGACCCCCTGGAACTGGAAGAAACGCGTAGTCGCCAGCACGCGGTTTTCCGGCGTCGAAGTCGACCAGGCGCCGATCAGATACCCGACCACAACCAGTTCGAGCAGGCTGGCGAAGGCAAACCACAACAGGTTGAGGGTGCACAACTGCGCCATCAGCGCCGCCTCGACCAGCAGGATCAGCGCCATCAGCCGACCGGGCCGCGCCAGGCCACGCACCAGACCGTAAAGCGTAATCAGCACGACGATGAGCGCCGCCAGCAGCACGAACAGCGCCGTGACCCCATCGGCGGCGACGCGATAGCCGATCACGTCGAAGCGCTCGGCAAATTGCAGGCCGGGATGCGACCCGTCGATCTGGGCGACCAACGCAAGCGCCAGCCCCAGGGTCGCGAAAGCGACGACACGGCCCAACCAGACTGCCGGGGTGCGTTCGCCGAGGGCGAACACGGCCGCGGCGCCCAGCAAGGGCAGCCACTGGAGGGCGGACAACACGGGCCAGGCGGCGGCAAGCGGCTCGCTCACAGGATCACCACAAAAGTTGCCAGAATCGCCAACACCATGTAGCGCGGCCGTTCGAGCAGCAGTTCGAAGACATTCAGATAGCCGCCGACGCGCTGCAGCGCGCGCGCGAACGGTCCCTCGACGCGCTCGAACACGAGAAAGCGTTCCAGCTTCTGGAACCAATCCGAGCATAGCAGCAGCAGGCGTCCCGGCAGGCCGTGGGCGCGGATCACATCGTCTCCCCGGGTTTCCGCGGCCGCATGGGCAGGCATGCCGACCAGATGGGAAAGCAGCTTGTCGTCCAATGCCCGCATATCCTGGCCGACCGCCAGCGTCGGCCGGATCAGCAGGCCGCGCAGCGCCGGTTCCAGCCAGAATCGCCGCAGCGCCGCCGTGTAGAGCCACTGTCGATGGACAAGCCAGCGCGGCGCACCCGCGGAATCGAGGGTCACATGCAGCAGCGAGGGTGCGAGCAGAAACTGCCAGGCGCGCCAGACGGCATGCAGCGCCATGTGCCCGGCGGCGAAATCGAACCAGCCCAGACCGCAGGCGAGGAACATCAGCCCGACCTGTGTCGTCGTGGCAAACAGCAGCGAGGACTTGGCGTCACTTTGCGTCAGGCCGGCCAACCAGCCGTACAGCGCCGTCAGCGCGCCGACCAGCGCCAGCAGCATGCGCACATCCGGCAGTTGCATCAGCACGGGTTCGAGGCGCAGCACCAGATACACACCGGCATGAACCATCAGCGCACCGTAGAAGATCGCCGACGAGGGCGTCGGCCCTTCCAGGGCACGTGCGATCCATGCCGAGAACGGCAGTTGGGCGGATTTGGCGAGGGCCGCCACGATAAAGCCGATCAGGATCAGGCGCGCCGTCACCGCATCGAAGGGGCTGGCGCCGTTGCCACCCGCCCAGTGCGCCAGACCGGACCATTCCACCGTGCCGAGCCAGCCGGCGGCCAGCGCGATGCCAAGGATGAAGCCGGCATCGCCGATGCGGTTGGTTACGAAGGCGTAGAGGCCATTGCCTGTCGCGGTCGGCCGCTCCCAGGCGTAGCCGATCAGCAGGAAGGAACTGACGCCGCACAACTCCCAGCCGACAAAAGTCAGCACCGCGTTGCCCGACAGCACGATGGTCAGCATGCCGGCGAGAAACAGCGCCATGAGCAGGAAAAAGCGGTGGAAACCTGCCTCGCGGTGCAGATAATGGCGGGCGAAACGCAGTGCGACAACGCCGGTCGCCGCAACGATGGCGCCGAAGCCGAGTGAGAGGGGATCGACGATGAAGGAAATCGGCGCGACAAACTCGCCGGCGGCGAACCACGTCCCCAGCGTGAAGTGCCCAGGCGCGCCCTCGACGAAAGCCAAACTGGCCAGCCCCAGCAGGATCAGCAGCGCGCCCCACGCCGCCCCTTCGGCGAGCCGTGCGGTCGGCGGCTCCGCGGCGTCGCCGGCCGCGCCGGTGAGGATAGTCACCGCCACACCGGCCGCCGCCAGCAGCGGCAACAGGGGAACCAGCAGGACGAGGATGAACAGACAATTCAAGCGGACACCCCCTGCAAGGGTTTTTCCAGCAACGGTTTTTCCAGCAATACTGGCGGCAGCGCCTCGCGCTTGCCGCGGAACCAATCCACCGACTGAACATACGTCGGCACGGCGGCCCCACCCTGCCAGGGCTGCCACGGCAGCCAGCCGCGCGCCGGATCGAACAGGTGGATGGCGCCCGTGTCGGGATGCTTGGCGGCCACGACAACCCAGGCGTTGCCGACCAGTTCCTGCAAGGGCGGCTGGCGCAGGTAAACCGCGGTGATGATCTCCAGCGTCTGCTCGATAACCACCAACAGGCGCATCGCTTCATGCACCTCAATCATTTGCTGCGGCAGTCCGGTCGCCAGGTCGGAAGCCGCGCCCTGCATCACGCCGAACAAACCGACGAGGTTGTGGGTTACTTTGCTGCCGCAACCGAATTGCGCGTTGTTGGCGGTGGAAAAGAAGTACTCGAGGCTGATGCCGGCGCCGACCGCGCCGTTGATCAGCAGGTGCCGTTCGAGCACCTTGCCGTCCGGGTCCTGGGTTGGATCGTAGGAAATCAGGAAGGAACGGCGGTCAAAAAATGCGCCGCGCGACAGGGCGCGGCGACCAACGAAGGCGCAGGCGTTAGTGGCGTGGCCGAGTTCCGGCCGCGCCTGCGACCAGTCGTAACGCCGCCCGATGACATGACGCAACGCGGCCGCCGGATCGAGATCGAGCGGTGCGGAGAACAGCCGGCGACAGCGTTCCTGCGCGTGCGCCCGGCTGGCCACGGCGAGTGCGGCGTCGACGCGGGCGAAGCCGGCGCAATGCATTTCCGGCAGGTCTTCCAGGTCGTACCAGAGCATGCCGTCGTCGGTGGTGTTGTGTTCCGCACTGAGGAACCAGGTAGTCTCCGGCAGGACGATGCCGCGTTCCGCGAGGCGTGCGCGCACGCCGGGACGGTTCGCCAGCGCGGCGAAGAGGCGCGCGTTCGGGCCGGAATGCCGGCCAGCGCAAGCGCCGCAGTCGTAGGCGGCGAGATGCGGGTTGTTCGTGCTATTGGCGCCATGACCGACGATGATGACCAGAGGCGCGAAGTGGCGCGTCAAACCGAGCGCCGTCAGATAGTTGCCGACGCGCTCCGCCCCCTCGGCGTCGGTAAACCCGGCGCGCGGCGCCTGCGGCGAGGCCGGGCCGGCATCGTCCGGGGCGTGCGCCGCCAGCCGGGTCGGCAGTGCGTCCGGCAGGCCCGGCAGCCAGACGGCGCTACGCAGTCCGAAGCCACCCGGCGTCAGCGTGCGCCACAACATCCCCGCCAGAGCGAAGGGCGCCGCGACGGCGGCGGCGAGCGCTCCACCGAACACACCGCGCCGCGTCAGATGATCCAGCCGCGTGGCAAAGCGCTGACGACGTTGGCGGCGCGCATGGTGGCGTGCCGTCTCGCCAGCGCCGACTCTGGCTTCTTCGCGCACGCTGTGCGACGGCACGACAACCTCGGGCACCACAGGACACAGCGGCGTCGGCGCCTCGTCGTCGATGCCCGTGTAATTCTGGTAGACCGCGAAATGCGCCGCGCCGCCCAGGGTCTCCAGTTCGGGCGCGATTTCCTCCAGATGGCGGCGCATGCCTTCTTCGCGGTCGTCCATGCAGAACACCAACTGGGCGGCCGGGCCGTCAGCATGGCCGGGCCAGCGACCATGGTTGGCGGCCAAGCCGGCGAAGATCTGCTCGCGGTAGTGGCGTTCGTAGGCTAGCAACCAAAGGAGACCGCGCTGATCGATGTCCAGCGCATCGAGGGCGCCCAGCAGCGCTTCCGCCCCGGCGCGGCCCGCCGCGCGCAGGCGCTCCGCCCCCACGTCCAGCGCACGGCAGAGGCGGAACAGCGGCCAGGCCGCCCGCGTCGGGCCATGCCGGGCGGCCTGTTCGGCGTTCGGATTGTTGCGCCAGGCGTCAATCCGGCCGGCCAGCCAGAGCCAGGGTGCGGCATCTTCCGCGGCACGCGCAGGCCCCAGATAAGGTTCGACCAGATCGAGCAGGTATTCGGGCAAGACGTCGGCGTGGCGGGCATGGCGCACCCACAGTTCTGCCGGCTGACCCTGAAAGTAGGCGCCGAGCGCCGGCAGGGTGAAAGCAACGCCCCAGTAACGCCGGGCGATGTCGTCGCCGACCAGGCGTTCGAGCACGAGGCGCACGGCGAGGTAATCGGCCATCGCCACCGGCGTATCGGCCGTCCCCGCATAACCGGGCCGCTGTGCGCGCCAGAGAAACATGCCCGACCAACCCGGCAGTTCAAGCGCCAGCCGTTCGAGATAGGCGGGCCAACGCGCTTCCGGCAGGCCAAGCCGCGCCAGTTCGGCGAGGATCGCCTCTGTCGCGTCGTCCGGTAAGGCCGCCACCGCTTCGCGCGCGCCGGAAAGATTGTCGAGCGGCCAGGCGATGTCAACAACGGCACTCTCCTTCCAGGCGGCGAAGAAACCACGCGCGCGCGCCGGGTTGCGCCAGGCGGCAATGCCCAGATCGAGATGCGCGCCGAGATGACGGATCAGCACCGGGCGAACGACGGCCAGCGCATCCTCGCCGGTCAGCACTTCCAGCAGCGCTTGTGCCGTCATGTCAGCGCCGAGTTTGGCCGTGAGGGATTCCCATACGTTGGCCGCTGCGACGGCAATCGCGTCCTGCCGCGCCTCTTCGTCCGCCGCATCCTTTTCCTCGCGCGCCGCCACTTCGAACAAGGTCTCGGGATGATCGAAGCGCGCATCGATATCTAGCACCTCCAGGCAGGCCGCCCACAGGTCTTCCTGTCCGGCCAGCGCGCCTTCCTCTTCGACCAACCAGCGGAAGCGCGCCAGCGGCACCGGACTGATCGCGTCGAGCAGCGCGGCGCGGATGACGGCACCGCAGGCGACGCCTTCGATCAGCGGTGTCTCGGGATCGATGCCGACGGCGCGGCAAACCGTGTCGAGCGCGTCGGTGAAATCGCTCTCGTCGATGCGTCCAGCGCGATAAAACCCTCGGCAACGCGCCTCGTCCAGCCAGGGGGTGATGCCGGTACGCTCTCGCACGGCGGCGAGCGCCTGCGGGAAGGGCAGATGCTGGAAGCCGTGGATCGTGTTGTGATGGACGAAATCGCGGATCGACGCCTGGCCGGGCAGCACGTGACCGAGATGGTCGATGCACTCGGCAATGCGGGCGCGCCTGTCGTTCACTGGCTCAACTCCCGAACAGGCGCGCCACGCGCGCCACCGAAGCGCCCATCAGGGCCAGCGCCGGCGCCGGGAAGAGACCCAGCGCGACAATGCCGAGCGCCAAAGCGCCCGCGGCCGCCATCTCGCCGCGCGTCAGGTCTGGCACGCTTTTCATGCGCTCCTCGACCGGCCCGGTAAACAGGCGGCCGATCGTGCGAAAAGCATAGGCCGCACCCACCAGTACGCCGAGCGAAAGAATCGCCACCCAGCCCCCCCAGCGCGCGAAGCCCCCCACCAGCACATGCAACTCGGCGATAAAACCGGCGGTTCCCGGCAGGCCGACAGCGGCGGTGAGCGTCAGCACCATAAAGAAGGCAAAGCGCGGCATGCTGCGTACCAGCGAGGAATAGTCGCCGATGTCGCGCGTGTGGGTGCGCTCATAGAGCAGCCCGACCAGCAGGAACAGGGCGCCGGCGACGAGGCCGTGCGCCACCATCTGATAGACAGCACCGGTCAGCCCCGCCGGATTGAGCGCCGCCAACCCGAGCAGCACCACGCCCATGTGCGAAACCGAGGAATAGGCGATCATCGCCTTCAGATCGCGCTGGCGCCAGGCCAGTACGCCGCCATAGACAATCGAAATCAGCGCCAGCGCCATCAGCCAGCCCGACAGTCCGAGGGCCGCGCCGGGCAACGTCTCGATGGCGCGCAGCAGTCCGTAAGAACCCATTTTCAGCAGGATGCCCGAGAGCAGGATGGAGACCGGGCTGGGCGCTTCGACGTGGGCGAGCGGCAGCCAGCCATGCACGGGAAACACCGGCATCTTGACCGCGAAACCGACGAACAGGCCGAGAAATATCCAGGTCTGGGCGCTCGCCGGCAGCGCCGGTGCGGCCGCCGCGATGGCGCTCATCGAGAAACTGTGCGTCGGCACGGCATCGTAGAGCAGCAGGATGGCGACCAGCATGAACACCGAGCCGCCCATGGTGTACAGCACGAAGTTGAGCGCCGCCTGCTGGCGGCGCGGTCGCACATTGTCGCCGACGCGGCCGATCAGGAAGAACAGCGGAATCAGCGTCAGTTCCCAGAACACATAGAACAGCGACCAGTCGCGCGCGACGAAAACGCCGAACATGGCGGCTTCGAGCACCAGCAGCAAGACGAAGAACAGCCGCACATTGCTGCGCATGCCCGCCGCCGAAATGATGGATACGGGCATCAGCGCTGCGGCCAGCACGATCATCGGCAGGGAAATGCCATCGACGCCGAGCGCGAAGCTCGCCCCCATGCGCGCGTGCCAGGCATGCACCTCGGCGAACTGCATACCGACATCCGCCGCATCGAACAGGAACAGCAGCCGCAGCGCGTAGGCGAACACCAGCAGCGCAGCAGCCAATGCCGCCCGCTGCAGCAAACGCGCATCGCGCGTCGGCAGGAGGGCGATCAGCAAGGCGCCGGCAAGCGGCAACAGGAGCAAAGTAGAAAGTTGGCCCAAATTTCTGACTATCGTTATCTGAGGTCGGCAGGCGACCAGACGCCAGGCCAACACCGCGGCCGGAGGGGATCAGAAATCCGGGTCAGCATCGCCATCGGCATCGCGAAAACAGGGTAGCCATGATACCGCCTGAACGCATGAACCGGCGTTCCGGATGGAGCGAAAGCCGGCGCTGGTGCGATGGAATGCGCCGTAACGGGTACGACGCAAGCCCGCTACAGGAAAGATTCGCGTAATCCGACTGCTGATGCTTCGTAGCTGGCACCACATCAGCTAGCATGCGATGTACGCAAACTATTCGAGGATTATCATGGATACCACCGTACTCGCCCTGACCGTTCCAACGGGAATAATGAAGCAACTCAAACGGAGAATGGGCTAAATCGGCAACTGAACGAATCTCTATGAGAAAGTCATGAATATGCTTGACAGAATCACCCAAGACCCTGCGCTTATGGGCGGCAAGCCCTGCATTCGCGGCATGCGTGTCACGGTCGGCACACTGGTTGGGCAAATCGGCGCAGGTCGCAGCATTGAGACTATTCTTGATGATTATCCCTACCTCGAACGTGAAGATATCGCCCAAGCCTTGCGCTATGCCGCCTGGCGCGCCGAAGAGCGCGAAGTTCTTCTGGCGGCTGCATGAAGTTGCTGGTCGACATGAATCTCTCCCCGAAATGGGCGGAGTTCCTCAGGTCTGCCGGTTTCGAAGCCATTCATTGGTCCGCTCTTGGTGTAGCGCATGCCCCGGACAGCCAAATAATGCACCTTGGCGCGAACATGACTATGTGGTGCTGACCAGCGATCTCGACTTCGGTACGATCCTCGCAATTACTCATGGCGAAAAACCCAGCGTGGTGCAACTACGTTCCGACAACCTTAGCCATGAAACAATCGGCAAACAGGTCATTGAGGCTCTTCATCAACTTAACAGCGAACTGGCTCAGGGCGCTTTGGTAACCATTGAGCCAGAACGGACGCGCTTACGCATTCTGCCCTTGCAAAAGAGAATCTTGTAGAAAAGCCGACCCTTACTTTATTCAGTCCGCCATAGTTGACCGAACAAAAATGCCTGTCAGAACACCACGTTCAGCATCACCATCAGAACCGTAATGAACAGCACGGTCATGATGCCGCCGGCGCGCATGTAATCCGCAACCCGATAACCGCCCGGCCCCATCAGCAAGGCATTGACCTGATGGGTCGGCAGGAAAAAGGAGTTCGACGTTGCCAGCGCTACCGTCAGCGCGAATACTGCCGGGTCGGCGCCGGCACCGATGGCGATATTCACGGCCAGCGGCACCAGTAGCACGGTCGCCCCGACATTCGACATCACCAGCGTGAAGAATGTCGCCAGCACTGCAATGGCGAGCTGAATCACCCAGATCGGCGTACCGCCCAGCAGCGCCAGCGTTTGTTCGGCAATCCACTTGGCCGTGCCGCTGGTCTCGACGGCCAATCCGAGCGGAATCAGGCTGGCCAACAGGAAGACGGATTTCCAGCTCACCGCGCGATAGGCTTCCTCGATGTTGAGCACGCGCAGCAGGATCATGCCGATGGCGCCTGTCATGAGCGAGATCGACAGCATGGTGTTGCTGAACAGGATCAACCCGAGGGCGATGCCAAAGCAAGCAAGTGCAGCACGCACCTTATGCGGACGCAACTCTTCGTGAGGGTATTCGGTGGTGATGACCACAAAGTTCTTGTCCTTCTCGATGTGCGCCAGCGCATCCCAAGGCGTATGCACAATCAGGGCGTCGCCCGCCTGGAACGGCAAATCGCGGATGCCATCGCCTTCGCGCAAGGTCGCGCCGGCGCGATGCAAGGCCACCAGCGCCAGACCGTAGGTCTTGCGCAGCCAGACATCGCGCGCGCTTTTGCCGATCAGGTCTGAACCGGGCGGAATCACCACCTCGGCGATGCCGGCCTTGGTCGGCGCCAGCGTATCGGCAAAACTGCTCAAATCGGGGCGGTAGCTCAGGGTGTACTTGGCGGCAAACTCATCCAGCTTTTCGGGCGCGCCGAGCAGTCCGAGCACGCAACCCGGCTCGACGGCGACATCGCGCGCCACGCCGCCCGGCCCGACGCGCAGGTCGTCGGCCCCGCGCAGCAGGGCGATGATGCGCAGGCGATAGGGCTTTTCGATGTCGTCCAGCTTCCGGCCGACCAGCAGGCTGTCCGCCGGCACTTGCACTTCGCGCAGGGCGTAATCGAGGCCATAGAGCTCCTTGTAGTAGTCCATCGCGCTGGTGCCGCTGGCCATGTCCTGGTCCGATTTCCCCGGCAACACGAAACGGCCCGCCAGCACGAAATAGGCGATGCCCGAACCCAGCAAGGCCAGCCCGATCGGCGTCACCGCAAACAAGGACCAGGTCTGCATCTGCTGATCGACCGGCAATGCCTTGTTCGAAGCGAGGATCAGGTCGTTCAGCAGGATCAGCGGACTCGAACCAACCATGGTGATGGTGCCACCGAGAATCGCGCAGAACCCCATGGGCATCAGCAGGCGCGACATCGGCAGGCCGGTACGTGCCGAAACGCGGGCGACCACCGGCAGAAACAGGGCGGCGGCGCCGACGTTCTGCATGAAGCTGGAAATGAAGCCGACGGTGCTGGATATGGCTGGAATGATGCGTGCCTCGGTACGTCCGGCCACCTGAAGGATGAAGCCGGCCACTTTGCCCATCAGCCCTGTCTTGTCCAGACCGGCGCCGATGATCATCACCGCGATGATCGACATCACCGCGTTGCCCGAAAAGCCGCGAAACAGATCGCTGCCCGCCACCAACGGCTGGGCGAAACCGAACAGGCCGTGGAACTGGCTGATCA